>JBCCUW010000044.1:0-15128 GCA_039196385.1 Pseudomonadota bacterium | reverse complement strand
GCAGATCAAACGGCGGGTTTCGTCGCCGCCAAGGTCATGATTGACGCCCAGAAAAATCAGCCGCGCCTCTTCCCGGCCGGAGATGATCTCAATCGAGTACCCCAGGGTCTGTTGGGCCAGTTTGATGAACTCCCCAGCGTTGCTGGCTTTGCGCAGTGTATTGGTGCCCACCACGCGGACATTTTCGGGATCGACGCTGCGCAGCCGCTGGGCGGAGCGTTCGAGGCATTCCAGAGCCCGTTGAATGGCAACTTCGGAAAGGCGGTTGCGGTCGTCCAGCCCTTCGGCCAGGCGCACCATCTCTTTGTGTTTATCCAGAATCTGAATGCGCCCGCGGTTCTCCTGGGCGATCAGAAGATGGAAGCTGTTCGAGCCGAGGTCGAGTGCACCCAGCTGTTTGCCGCTGTTGTTTTTGCTGGTGTTGTGGCTGTCTGTCTGGCCGGGTTCTGACAAGCGGATTGATGCCCTGCAGGAAATGAGCAGTTTAGCTTGAAGGCTGCGAAGTTGCAGTACCTAACGTGTATAAATGCGCCGGCAACGGGCAGTCCAGCGTGGCTGCAATACCCTGCAGCAGGGCGCCTTCAGCTTCGTTTAAAGTGGCGTCGGCCAGCACTGTAGTCACACAGGCTTTGATCAGAGCCGGCTTGGCCAGGGGCTGCAGTTTACGCAGTGCCCCCAGGGTCTTGTTCATCCGCTGGTAGTCAAAGGTGTCCTGGCGCGCAAACGGAATGTCCAGACCCAATGCTTCCATACCGGCATTGTAAGCCTGCAGTTGAGTATCCAGACTGGTGTGGCTGTGACTGGCTAAAATTGCCACCAGCTTGGCCGCGTCGCGGGCCACCTTGCGCACGTGTTTAACGCGCCCGTGCACGTTTTGTGGACCTTCGAAATGAGCGTACAGCTCTTTGGTCAGCACCCGGTGCAGAACCCACTCAAAAACATCAACATGGCCGTCGGCGGTAATCAGCCGCGCTGTGTTGTTGCTGAAAACCCGATACTGGGGGGTACTGAGTTCTTTCAGCGCCGGAATCGACATATTCAGCAGGGTCAACATCTGCGCGCCAGGAGTACGTTGTTGGGTCGGCCGCAACTGGGCCACCAACGCGGCGATACCGGCTTCCGCGTGTTGTTGAATAAACTGCAGCTGCTGTTGAGCAATCGGTTCTTCGGTGCTGATCAGCATGCCGTAGACCAGCGCGCGGGCTGCAAACGGGTCATGGGCAGCTTCCTGCAGCGCTTCCGGACTGTCGTGGATCAGACGTCGGGCAGAATCCAGGCTGGCCTGGTTTGGTGCGCCTACCTGATCAATCACCAGGCTGCTCAGCGTGTCGCTGGACGGTTCTGCGGGTCCGCTGAAGCCGGCCGTAAAGGCGCTCTCAGCGCCGCTTGCGGTGGTTGGCGCCGTGGACGGGGCAAATGCCTGTGTTCGATCAATGGTGGGAAAACTGCCATCCCAGTTGGGTTGAATGGCTTGAATGCGTTTGGGTAGCGGCGGGTGCGTGGCCATGAGGTTGCCGGCAAATTTTTGCGCTGCAGCGCCAAAAAACATGTGGCTGGCCTGTTCCGCGGCCTCATTCTTGAGAAACGAACCCGCGCTGTAGCCGCCGATCTTTTTCAGTGCGTCAGCAATACCCGCGGGATTACGGGTGAACTGCACAGCAGAGGCGTCAGCCAGAAATTCACGTTGCCGGCTGACGGCGGCTTTAATGAGGTTGCCGAAAAAGGTGCCCCCATAGCCGACAATCAGCAGGCCGACGCCTAATAGCACAATGGGCATACCGTTGCGGCGGCTCATACCGCTGGTGCGCATCAGTCCATAGCCGATCATGCCGAGAAACAGAATACCGTGCAGGATGGCAATGAGGCGCAGATTGATGCGCGTATCCCCATTGAGAATATGGCTGAACTCGTGAGCCACCACGCCCTGTAATTCATCACGGTTGAGCAGGTCGAGAGTGCCCTGGTTGATGCCGATCACAGCGTCATCCACCGTGAAACCCGCGGCAAAAGCGTTGATGCTGGCCTCCGGGATCAGATACACCGGAGGCACCGGAATTCCGGAGGCAATGGCCATTTCTTCAACAATATTCAGCAGTCGCTTCTGTTGCAGATCGGTGGTGTGCTGATGGATCAGCTGCCCTCCCAACGCTTCCGCTATAGCGCGCCCCCCGGCGGAGATACTGAGATACTTATACGCACTTGCGGCTCCGACCACACCGACAACACCCAGGCTGGTCCACAACCAGGCGTCTGCAGGGATATTGCTGACGGCCTGATCGAACGTATAACCAGTCTGCTGCCCCGCCCAGCCAACTACGAACAACACCAGCAGATTGGTCAGCACGACCAGCGCCACCACCGCGGCAACAAACATCATGGCCAATTGCCAGGTTTTGCGGCGGGCGTTGTCTTGCGCCTGGAAAAAATTCACGAGCGGTCGTTAGCAGGCTGGCTTAGAACGATACTTTGGGTGCTTCCTGAATGGCTTCAGAATCGGCGAATTCCAGCAGTTCAGCGTCCAACGGGTGACCGAACATGCCGGCAAAAATCACCGGAGGGAAAGACTGGCGGTAGGTATTGTATTCGGTGACCTGGTCGTTATAGCCCTGCCGCGCAAATGACACTTTGTTTTCCGTTGAGGTCAGTTCTTCAGAAAGCTGCATCATGTTGGTGTTCGCTTTCAGATCGGGATAAGCCTCCATCACCACATTCAGACGACCCATGGCGCTGCCCAGAATGCCTTCTGCGCTGCCCAGTTCTTTGATGGCCGCTGCATTGCCCGGGTCAGCGGCGGCGGCCTGCAGCCCTGCCATGGCCTGATTACGCGCTGCAATGACTGCTTCGAGGGTCTCTCTTTCGTGGCTGAGGTAACCTTTGGCAGTTTCGACGAGATTGGGTATCAGGTCGTAACGGCGTTTCAGCTGTACCTCAATCTGGGCAAAACCATTTTCGTAACGGTTTTTCAGCGCCACCAGTTTGTTGTAAATCGAAGCGACCCAGAAGCCCAGCACAGCCAGCACAACAAGCAATATGATCAATTCCATGTGGTATGCGTCCCTGTTAGTTTCAGATGCTTATCTATATTGGGGCAATTTCTCTATAATTCAACGACTTACGTCATATATTCGGGCCTAATCCGGTAATCCGAGTACGCGTTTGGCGATGACGTTGAGCTGCACCTCAGAGGTGCCCCCTTCAATGGAGTTTGCCTTACTGCGCAGCCACTGGCGGGTGGTGGCCAGTTCTTTGTCGGTAAACGTATCACCGCCCCAGCCGACTGCCTGGCTGCCCATCAGATTGAGCATCTGCTCGTACTTGCGCTTGTTCTGCTCTGTGCCGTAGTACTTGAACATCGATGCCAGATTGCCGTCTGCCTGACCGGCGCGGGCCTCTTCGCTGCTGCGTCCAAGGGTTAACTGGAAAGCTTTATCATCCATACGGTGGGCACAGACATCAGCACGGATGGCTGGATCCACGATGCGGCCTTGTTCTTCGCCCACGTACTGTTTAGCAATGTCTTCCAGCTGGCTGCCAGAGCCGCCTAGAGCAGAATTACCGCCAATGCCCGAGACCATCTGGCGCTCGTGCTGAAGCAGGCGCTTCGCGATGGTCCAGCCTTTGTTCAGCTCACCGACCAACTGGCTCTTGGGTACTTTTACGTTGTCGAAGAAAGTCTGGCAGAAGGGTGACGCGCCGCTGATCAGCTGGATGGGTGAGGTGGTGACGCCTTCACTCTCCATATCAAACAGCAGGAAGCTGATGCCTTCATGTTTGGGTGCGTCAGTATCGGTTCTCACCAGACAGAAGATCCAGTCGGCCATATCCGCGTACGAGGTCCAGATTTTTGCACCGTTAACCAGATAGTAGTCGCCCTTGTCCTCCGCGCGGGTCTGCAGACCGGCCAGATCTGAACCGTAGTTGGGTTCGGAGTAACCCTGGCACCAGCGGATTTCCCCGCGGGCGATTTCCGGCAGGTAGTGGCGTTTTTGCTCTTCGCTGGCGAATTCCAGCAGTGCCGGTCCGAGCATCCAAATGCCGAAACTCTGCACGGGCAAACGTGCGTTGATGCGGCGCATCTCTTCCTGTAGAACCTTGTCTTCCTCCGGGCTCAGGCCACCGCCGCCATATTCAACTGGCCAGCGTGGTACTGTCCAACCCCGCTCGGCCATGCGCTCCAGCCAGATTTTAGAATCCGGGTTATGCCATTCCTGTTTGCGCCCGCCCCAGATGACTTCTGCCTCTGGTGTGGAGGTACGCATACTGGCGGGACAGTTTTCTTCCAGCCAGGCTCTGGTTTCGTTGCGGAAAGTGGTTAGATCGGTCATGACAACTGCCTCGTGCCTGCTTAATTACTGATACTTGATGAAATTTGCGGGCGCCATTTAAGCAGACCCGGACCGGCAAACCAAGCTGGCCTGGGGTATAGTCGGCGCTGCGTTTTTAGCTGCGTTCTTGGCAGAATCATCGGCAGAGTAATTTTAAGGGGCATATGGTGGAGTTTGACGATCGCGCGTTTCGTACGGCCATGGGTAATTTCTGTACCGGGGTGGTCATTGCCACGGGCATGTATGAGGACGCGCCGGCGGGCTTTGCTGCGCAGTCTTTTGTATCTCTGTCGCTGGATCCACCGCTGGTGGCGTTGTGTCCGGGTAAAAATTCGACCAGCTGGCCGAAGCTGCGTGAGTCGGGTGCTTTCTGCGTCAACATCCTGGCCGCAGACCAGCAGCCGGTCTGTGATGCCATGGCAAAGTCAGGTGGCGATAAGTTTGCACAGTTTGACTGGCAGGCGGGCGTGACGGGATCGCCAGTACTGGCCGGTGTGCTGGGTTATGTGGACTGTGACCTGGAAGCTGAGCATGAAGCCGGTGACCACACCATCGCTGTGGGGCGCGTGCGGGACTTTCAACTTCTCGACACCGACAAAGCGCCGCTACTGTTCTTTCGCGGCGGTTATGGCGGGTTCACCGGCTTAGGCTGATCCTCAGGTTCATTCTTCTGCTTACGCTGATCCTTCTTGCGCTGATCTTTCTTACGCCAAAAAAGGGCGTCAGGCGGTGATTGCTTCCAGACACTCCCAATGCAGGTCGCCGAACTGACCATTTGGGTTCACCGGCTGGACACATACATGTGAGGCACCGGCGTCCATGTGTTCCGCGATCCGGGCCTTGATGTCTTCAACGGTGCCCCAGGCGAATGTGGCGTCGATGAATTTGTCACTGAGATTGTCCACATCGTCTTCACTCAATCCCATACGCAGCCAGTTGTTGCGATAGTTGGGCAGACGGTTGTAAATTTTTGCTACTGGCTTCGCCAGTTCCCGGGCTTTAGCCGGGTCAGTTTCCAGAATGACTTTCTGCTCAACGCATAACATTGGCTCAGGCCCCAGGATGCCCCTGGCCATATGGGTATGCTCAGGGGTGGTGAAGTAAGGGTGGGCTCCGGCACAGGCGGTGGCCGCCAGTTCCAACATTTTAGGTCCCAGTGCGGCAATGACCGTAGCCGGCTCTTCTGCTGGCGGCAGACCCTGGTAGATGGAAGCCTGCATTTTTTCCAGATAGCTGCGCATGGTTGCCACGGGCGGGCCGTACTCCAGCCCCCGCACACCTTCAACCAGGGGTTTGTGCGATACGCCCATACCCAGCAGAAAGCGTCCGTCTGACTGTTCCGCCAGAGACTTTTGCGCCGCGACGGTGACACCGGGTTCGCGGTGATAAATATTCACAATGCCGGTCGCCAGATTCAGGGTTTTGGTGTTGGCCAGTAACCAGGAAGCCAGCACCATGGGGTTGCGGCCGACTGTTTCGGGAATCCACAGCGTGCCGTAACCTAATTTTTCAATGCGTTGTGCCGCTTCCGCCGCAGTTGCTGACGACACGCCGTCAAAAAAATACCAGACGCCCAGTTTGCCTGTGTCCATAGTGATCTCCTTTGGTTATAAGTTCTCGTTCTTGTGCGGTTTCAGCGGCCGTGGAAATGGCCCGGTCGGCGTTCTGCCACGGCGCGGATACCTTCGTAACTGTCTTCTGTGGCCCGTAACCATTGCTGCTCACGCAACTCGTGTTCGGTAATTTCTGCAACAGCCTCAGACAACCCCTGGCGCAGCGTCGCGCGCACTGACATCACCGCCAGCGGTGCGTTGGCAGCGATTTCTGCGGCCAGCGCCAGAGCTGCGGGACGCAACTCGTCTGCGTCGACCAGTTTGTCAACCAGACCCAGGCCCAGAGCTTCGGTACCACTCACGCGACGCCCGCGGTACAGCATGTCAGCGGCGCATTGCTCGCCCACCAACCGGGGTAAGGTGACGCTCACCCCGAACCCTTGATGCAGGCCCAGTTTGACAAAGTTAGCCGCAAAACGCGCCGCGGGTGACGCCACGCGGAAATCGGGTACCAGGGCCAGGCCCAAACCGCCGCCCACCGCGGCGCCCTGAATGGCGCCAACAACCGGCTTTTTGTTGCTGAACAAGCGCACCCCCTCCTGGTATAATTGGCCGGTTCGGTTGCGAAATCCTTCTTCAGAGAAATCATCACTGCCCGTACCGTCGGCGTTGCCTGTGCCAAAGTTCGCGCCGGCGCAAAATGCCTTGCCCGCTGAAGCCAGGACAATAGCGCGGCACGCCGGATCGTGATCCAGCTCGGTAAAAGCATCGGCAATCTGGCCGATCAGGTCGCGGTCGAAGAAATTCAGGGGAGGTCGTTGTATCTCAACCAGGGCGACGTGGTCTGCAAGGGTCACTTCAATGTCGGCAGCGCCCGGGCTGTTTGAATTGGACAAGGTCTGCTCATTCAGATCGTCAATTAGGAAGCGCGAAATGTTAGCAGTCTCCGGTGTGAATCACGACCCGTGAATGATGCCTCCCGCCAAGACGCAGTGTCCGAACCCACGGCGGAAGAGTCCGCCCGCCCGGGAATCTGGCAGCTGGCGCTGCCTTCTATTCTAGGCAACCTGTCCTACTCCATTGTGGGCATGGTGCAAACCAAGTTTGTCGCTGAACTGGGCGCGCAAGGACTGGCGGCTGTGGGCGCGGGTCAACGTATCTTTTTTGCCATGCAGGCTATTCTGATGGCGGTCAGCGCCGGCACGACCGCCCTAGTGGCGCGGGCGTGGGGTGCTGGGGACTACACCGAGGCCAGCCGGGTCACGATGGCGTCACTAGTCCTTGGTGCTGCGCTGTCGCTACTGATTGCGGTGCTGGGTATCGCGTTTGCCACCCCGGTGGCCGGGGTGTTCGGCCTGGATCAGGCCACGCTGGATATGGCCAGTGCCAATATTCGCTGGCTGTCAGCGTTTAATGTGGTGTTTGCGGGTACGTTTATCCTCAGCGCTGCATTGCGTGCGTCCGGCGACGCCTGGACGCCACTGTGGATGAGTGTGGGGGTCAACCTGCTCAATGTGCCGTTGCTGTACGCCTTTATCTTCGGCCGCTGGGGCATGCCGGAAATGGGCGTTGCCGGCGCAGCGGTGGCTGCGGGAATTGCCTTCAGTATCGGTACCGGAATTCTCCTGGTGATGTGGATACGGCAGAAATTTCGCGTGAAACACGTCCGAGGCGGCTGGTGGCGACGGGCACGCTTGCGGCGTTTACTGGATATCGGGTATCCCGCAGCGCTGGAGCAGGGTGTCTTTCAGGTTGGCTTTTTCATTTTTCTGATGCTCATCGGCAACTTCTACGGTACCGAAGCGTTTGCGGCTTATAACATCGGTGTCAACATGCTGGCAATCTGTATGACGGTGGGATTTGGCTTTTCTATTGCCGGTTCAACACTGGTTGGTCAACACCTGGGTGCTGAAGACCACGACGGCGCCACGCGCAGCGGTTGGCGGGCTTTGTTCTTTGCGGTGTTGTCCATGGGTGGTCTGGGGCTGTTGATCATAGTCTACGCCAACGAACTGGCTGAATTTTTCCTGGGTGATGCGCCGCTGACCATTCGCTATACCGTGCAGTTCACTTACATGCTGGGCGCCATGATGCCGTTGCTGGCTGTCGACTTTGCCATTGGTGGCGCTTTGCGTGGCGCGGGTGATACGCGCTTTCCACTGGTTGCCACGATTCTGGGTCTGCTGGTCATGCGTTGCGGCTTGGCCGGTATCGCTACCTACCTCAAGATGCCTGTGATCTACGTATACGCGGCAATTATTGGCGACTATGTCTTGAAAGGGGTAATGTTGGTCTGGCGTTTTCATCGGGGCAAGTGGAAAACTGTGGTGATGATCGACTCACATAATCAGGATCGTGCCTGAATTACCTGACCTGACGGTTTATATCGAAGCGTTGAACGAGCGCCTGGCCGGTAGTGAGCTGCAGAACATTGTCCTGGCGTCTCCTTTTGTGTTGCGCACCGTGTCCCCGGGTATCGATGTGGTATGTGGTCGCGAGGTGCTGGGTTGCTCCAGACTGGCGAAACAACTCGTTGTACGTCTTGCCGGGGATTACTACCTGGTGCTGCATCTCATGATCAGCGGTCGCCTGCGGTGGTCCGACGAGCACAAGCCGCCCCCGAAGCGTAATGGTCTGGCAGCTTTCCAGTTTTCTTCCGGCACCCTGTTGTTTACCGAAGCGAGCAAGAAGAAACGCGCCTCCCTGCGTTTGCTGGAGGGTGCTGAGGCGCTGACCGGGCTGGATCCGGGTGGACTGGAAGTGCTGCAGATCAGTGCCGCAGAGTTTGCCGAACGCCTGGGCTCGGTCAGCCATACGCTCAAGCGGGCACTGACGGACCAGCGAGTTTTTGCCGGCATTGGTAACGCTTATTCTGATGAAATTCTGCTGCGCGCCCGGCTGTCACCCTTCAAGCAGTCTGGCAAATTGAGTGATGCTGAGGTCACCCGTTTGTACGAGGCCTGTGTTGCGGTGCTGAACGAGTGGGTTGAACTGCTGCGCCACAAAGCTGGGGGCAAGTTTCCGACTAAGGTCACGGCATTTCATCCGGAAATGACCGCACATGGCAAGTACAAACAGCCCTGCCTGATTTGTGGGTCACCGATCCAACGCATCGTTTATGCGGAAAATGAAGCGAATTATTGTGCCAAGTGCCAGACCGAGGGACGTTTGCTGGCGGACCGCTCGCTATCGCGATTGCTCAAGGAGAACTGGCCCAAGAAACTGGAAGATCTGGAGAATCTGTAGCCGCTAGCTGGGTGTACCCGCGCGCAGTGCGGTGGAAGAAATGTCGTTGCGATAATCTGACTCCGCCACCGGCTGGCAGCGCTCCCGCAAAACCTCTGGCAGGTTGATATCGTCCAGGGTAATGAATTTGCCCCCTTCCGCGCGGCCAAAAACGATAAAGCTGGTATTGTACTGGACAAAAATTTCCAGGGCTTCCTCCAGCAATCCCTGTTGTCCCTGGTAAAAACGCAGATCGGCAATTCGGCGCATCGTATCAACACCCAGCGCAAAGATGGTGTTTGGAAACAGCCGGGCCTTTTCGCTGAAGATGGCTGTGTTGGTCAGCCATACGGGGGTATCGGTGATGCGGGCGAGGCGTTCCTCTAAGGATATATAGTCCAGAGTTGGCTTGTCCGCGTTGCGGACTGCGAGCTCGAAGGCACCCGCGCGCCCGGTGAGCTCTTGCGCAATAGCCAGCATCTGTTCATGTCCACTGTGCACCGGATTAAAGGATCCAGGCAGCAACAGGTTGCCGTCGTGCTCGCCAATACAGATCTTATAAGGTGTGTTGGTCAGTAGGGGCGCAAAACCGGCGCGCACCGCGGCATGTTCGCTGCTCACCTCCGGTGATAGTTCGGAGCTCTGCGGTGGACTGGCCGTTGGTGATGTGAGCACCTGCTGCAACGTTTGCCAGACAAAATCTACCAGCAGTTTTTCTTCTTTGGCGCGGGTAGTTTCTGCAGCGTCGAAGTGGGTGAAAAACGCGCATGTGTGGTCCGCGGTCTGTATGCACCAGTGGGCGCGGTGCTGACCTTTTTTAACCCGGTTGGTCGCCAGACCGGCGGTAATGCCAAGGCCAAACAGATGGTCGTCCGCGGTATGGCGCTCAACTAGGTGCTGGGCGCGATTGTAGGCTGTGGCCGCCATCTGTCTGGCGGTGTCCGCCGCGACGGACTGATCAGGCGCCTTGCCGAGCAGTTGGGTCAGTGCCAGGCTGGCATAAGGCACATTGGCCTCGAGCACGCTGGCGGACGCGCCCGGTGTGCTGAGCATCTCCGCCAGCAGTCCGGAACCACCTCCGGTTAAATAGATAACGCCCTGCCAGGGATTGGCATGGAAGGCGCTTGCCCGGCGGGACACTTCAGTCGGCCAGAAACTGGCGGACGCGAGTCATGAAAGGCGCCAACTGGTCGTGATGTACCCAGTGTCCCGCATCGGCAAACGCTTCAACTTCCAGCGGACAGGTGAAGTTCTTCACTCGACCGTCAGCGATAGGGTCGGAGGCCCAGGATTCGAGTCCGCGCACCAGCAGTGTGGGGCATTTAATGTTCTTAAACATCGCCCAGGTATCTTCAATCGGGATACCGGCGGGTGAAAATGCCCTTACGTAGTTATCAAACTTCCAGCTGTAGGTGCCGTCTTCGTTCTGATTACTGCCGTGGATGGTCAAGTGACGGGCTTGTTCTTCCGAAAGGTGTGGGTTTTCGTCCTGCATGCGCTGCAGCGCATCTTCCAGCGTCGGGTAGCGACGCACGATACGCCCGGACAATTTGCGCAGATCGTTCATCCAGAAGTGGATGCGTTCATCCATGGGTTTGTTGATCCGCTCCTCGACCATGGCGGGTGGCGGGCCCATACCCTCGATCGAAACGAGTTTTTTCACGTTGTCTGGAAACAGTGCGGTATACAGCAGTGAAATGGAACCACCCAGTGAGTGGCCGATGATGGTCACCGGCGTCATGTTTTTCTGGTGCAGCAGCTGGGCAATGTCGTACACGTACTCGCTTTGATTGTAAGAACCTCCCAGCATCCATTGACTGTCACCATGGCCGCGTAAGTCCGGTGCTATGATGTGGTATTCATCACGCAGTTGCTCCGCCACCCAGTCCCAGTTGCGGCAATGGTCCCGTCCGCCATGGATCAGAATCATGGGCGGCGCGTCCGGATTTCCCCAGTCGACATAGTGCAGCCGCAGGCGTTGAGAAAAATAGGTATGTGATGTCGGGCCGGGAATGGATTGAGCGCCTGCTGATGACATAAGGCTTGGGTACTCCTCTGATCAAAGCCGCGTATTATACTGCAATTTGTCAGCAGACCTATTCACTGAAACGGAGTGTCCGTTGTCGTTCCGTTGAGACGAGCTAACAGATTGATTTTAAGGTTTTGGGAAGTTTACAAAAGTCACTCTCCCGACTACCCTGCCGATCAATACGCCCCCTGCAGTAAGCCCATCCTACTCATTTTGGATGGGCCAAACCACGGGGCTTTTTTTTGGCCTTGAAAACTGCCTGAAAAACTTGGCAAGCGCTTTTCGCCCCATCGGGGCATCAATAGAGCACCATCTATTTACCCAAGTGGCGTTCCTCATAACTCTTCAGCTCCCGCTTGATCAGCGGGGCCAGCAGGTAAAGGCCCAACAGATTGGGTATGGCGACGATAAACACCAGCGCGTCTGACAGATCGATCAAGGCAGACAGCTCGATGGCGCTGCCCAGCACCACAAAACTCAGGAAAAACAGTTTAAAGCCGAGGTCTGCCAGTTTGCTGTCACCCACCAGATAGGTGAACGCTTTAAGCCCGTAGTACGACCAGGTGATGATGGTGGAATAGGCAAACAGCATCGCCGCAATCGATAGTGGAATCGGCGACCAGCTCAGGGTGCTGGCAAAGGCGCTGGTGGTCATTTCAATGCCGGCCATGGACTGGTTGGCCAGACCCGGTTCATAAATGGTGGTGATAATCACCAGCGCGGTCATGGTGCAGATCACGACGGTGTCGATAAATGGTTCCAACAGGGCAACAAAACCTTCGCTGACCGGTTCTTTGGTGCGCGCGGTGGCGTGTGCAATGGCGGCAGAGCCCAGCCCCGCTTCGTTGGAAAACACCGCGCGGCGGAAGCCGATGATCATCACACCGATGATACCGCCGGAGATACCCTGCGGATCAAAAGCACCGTTCCAGATGGCAACAAATGCGCCCGGCACGGCTTCATAGTTCAGCACAATAACCAGCAGGGCAACCAGGACATACAGTAGTGCCATACCGGGTACCAACCTGGCGGTGGTGGCGGCGATCGAGCGTATGCCGCCGATAATCACCAGGCCGACGGCAATGGCGAGCAGACAGCCGATAATCCAGGTCTGGCCGGCAAAAATGCTGGAGGCTCCGCCGGTCACATCCACTAAAATGGCGGCGGTCTGATTTGACTGGAACATATTGCCTATGCCCAGGCAGCCCAGCACCATGCTGGCTGCATAGAAGATACCCAGACCGCGGCCCAGGCGCGGCCAGTTTTTCTCACTCAGCCCGCGCTCCAGATAGTACATGGGGCCGCCGGATACCTCGCCGTCGGCATTGTAGCGGCGGTACATCACACCCAGGGTGCATTCGGCCAGTTTTGTCGACATGCCGAGCAGGCCGGCCACAATCAGCCAAAACGTTGCGCCGGGGCCACCGATCGATATGGCCACCGCTACGCCGGCGATGTTACCGATACCAACAGTGCCGGAGACAGCGGTGGTGAGTGCCTGAAACTGTGATATCTGTCCGGGATCGTTGGGATTGTTAAATTTGCCGGACACAATCTGCAGCGCGTGGGCAAAACCGCGCAGATTGATAAAGCGCAGATATACGGTAAAGAACACGCCACCCGCAATGAGCCACAGCACAATGAGGGGGATGGGAGTGCCAAAAATTTCGACAGCGTAAAAAATGAATCCGGAGGCGGTATCCGCCAGGGGCCGCATGGCCTGATCGATCATGGCGTCTATACCGGCGGAATTGCCGGCGGGCGCTGTGCTGACTGTCATGGGGGTTTATACTCACCCTTTGTTTCATTCATTGTACGCACATGCTGAAAGCCCTGCATATGGCTCTGGCGTTTCTTACCGTAACCGGCTTTGTTATCCGTGTCGGCTGGGCGTATGTGTCGCCAGATTTGTTGCAGGCCAGATGGGTGCGCGTTGCCCCGCATATCGTAGACAGTTTGTTGCTGATTCTGGGGGTGCTGCTGGCCTTGAATCTGGCCGGTGGGTTCTGGCAGGACTGGCTGATCGCCAAAATGTTGGGGCTGTTGAGCTACATAGGCTTTGGGGTGCTTGCGCTGCGCGGCCAGGGCATCCTGCGGCACGTGGGCCTTGCTGGCGCGCTGGTCAGCGCCGGTTATATATTTGCCGTGGCCTTCACTCGCTCCCCGTGGCCACCAGGCTGAGCCGCGCTGACATCCCGCGCGCTGTTTGTTAGACCGCTATTCCTGCACGAAAGTCAGTAGAAACGAAACCGGCACAGCCTGGCTGATACTGGGTAAGCCGGCAATTTCCCTGAGCTGTTCCAGGCCCGCATCAAGACCCAGTGACGCAGCGTTGATCACCAGAGGTTGAAGGGCGGCGACCACCAGGCGGTCCGGGCTCAGGCGCATGGCATTGACGGACGTGGAAAAATTCAGTTGGCGGTCTTTAATCTGCAGGACTCCGCTCAACTTCTGTGCGCTCATTTGTCCCGGCGCGAGCGCTTCCAGGGCAGCGTTGTCTAACGTGATGTCGATCGTCGCGGTGGGAAAGATATCCGTTTCGAACAGCATGGCCTTCATGCGGTCGTCGCGAATTGGGATCAACGTATCTATGCTGGCCAATTGAACGGTGATTCGGGCGCTGCCGTCATTGTCAACGTCACCTTCCAGCATATTGAAATGATGCACCTCGCCAATATTGCCGGCTTTCACGCTGACGAAGCTGAGCCGGGAATTAGCATTGTCCAGCGTCCAGGCCATGGCGGGCTGACTGGCGATCCCAGACAAAGCACAGGCCATGCCTATGATCAGCATTAGATGAGGGCGGCGGGTGCAAACGGACATGGCGAATTCTCAATCAAAACGAAAGCAACAGTATGGCACAGCCGGCGGGTTGATCGAATAGTTGATCAACCCGCTGCCCGTATGTGGTGCACCCGCCCGGTGTGCTGTTCCAATTTTGCGCGGTGGCCCTTCGATCCCGCCTGTTGCGCCCGGCATTTACCTCAGTTTGCGCCTTAGTTCCGCACGCAAAAGACAGTTGCTTTGCGTACTGCGTGAATTGGCACGCTCTTTGCTTTTAGGCGTAGGGAATACGTAGAGAAGGCCCAGGTACGGTGAAGGTTTCGAGCAGAACCGGTACTAAGTCCAACCTCTGATGATGATGAAGTGAAGCTGTAACGAAAAAAGGAGTGATAGATGTCTGTTGTTAGTCTCGATAAGCCGGGTGGTGACATTGCCTCAGGTAGGGACAAGCGGCATAAAAAAGTGCCCGCACTGTATGAAACTGATGCAAGTAAATATGCCGGTCCGCAACGCTGGCAGGTGCGTTGGTGGGCGAAACAAGTGCGAGCATTGTGGCATCAACGCACCTATACCCGCTGGGTTGAACAGGCTTGTGAGTCTATTGAAGTGGTCGGCTTGGAGCACCTTGAGGGACTTCCGGATGGCTGTGTATTTGTCGCCAATCATCAAAGCCACCTGGATACCCTGGTCCTCCATGAGGTTCTGCCCAAGTCGATTCGACGCAAACTTTTCTACGGCGCTGCGCAGGACCGCTGGTTTGTGAAAGGCCGCAAGAAGCTGGCGTTACAGCCCTGGTACCAGTCTCTGGCCCTGGGCAACTTCCCGATTCTGCGTGGTGGCGGGCTGCAGGCGCTCAGTTACGCGCACTGGCTGCTGGCGCGCAAACAACACGTGTTCCTGTTTCCAGAAGGTACCCGCGCCACGGGTGACAGCCTGGGCGAATTCAAACATGGGGCCAGTATTCTAGCGCTCGACAACAACGCACCCATCGTGCCGGTGTATTTATCGGGTCTGCAACAGATCAGACCAAAGGGTCAACGTGAAGTGCGCAAGGGCAGGGTCAAGGTTGAGTTTCTCGCGCCGGTGACCTTTTCGTCGGGTAGTAATGTGGAAGCTGCCACTGAATGTATTCGTCGGCGGATGAACCGACTGCATGTGCGTGATGCACAGGCCCGAACCAGTTTTCCGCGAGCCGCTTGATTTAAAGTGGTG
>JBCCUW010000043.1:0-15130 GCA_039196385.1 Pseudomonadota bacterium | reverse complement strand
TGTAGACCAACTTTCTCGCACTTTTTATCAGCTCACCATATGGGCAACACCGCCTAGGGGAGGCGACATGACAGAAGCTTTATCGCAGAAACCGACAGACCGCACCGTTTTTCAGAACGCCTGGGTTGTTGATGATCTGGAATCTGCGTGTATGAAATGGGTGAATGAATTGGCCGTTGGTCCGTTTTTCATCACTGAGTACCGGGATGTATTCGAGGCGGTCACGTATCGCGGGAAGCCGGCCAAGCTGGAAATGCGCGTCGCCCTGGCCCAGGCCGGACCGGTACAGATTGAACTGATTCAGCCGCTGGTCGACAACTGTGCTTACCGAGACAGCGTGCCGCCGGGAGCAATTGGTTTTCATCACATGTGTGTCTGGACACACGATATCGATGCTGATGCGGCCTACTTTGAAAGCCTGGGTTACGTCACGGCAAACCGTGGCCGCGTGGGCGAGGCAGAATTTGCCTACTTTGATACACGTCCGCTCACGGGGTCCATGTTGGAGGTGGTCACTTACAGCGAGGCCATTGAAGCCCGCTTTGCGGCTATTGCCCAGGCTGCAGATAACTGGGATGGCCGCGAACCGCTGCGAAGTTAAAGGTAGCGTCAGCTGCGCTCGTCAGAATTGGTTGACTGCTTGCCGGCGGGTGCAATCGGGTCTGCAATAGAGTCTGCAATAGAGTCTGCAATGGTATGGGTTGTCACCACGTCAGGAGACGTTTGTTCGGGTGACTGAGCTTTCGGCGCCTGCCAAAACAGCAAACCAATCAGGCTGGCAAACACCAGGCTGAGCAACAGAATTTTCTGATCCAAGGGGTGCCGTAACATGGGTCAGTCTCTCTCAGTTTGTCTCTCAATTGTCCCTGAGCCCAGGTTAGCGGCGACGATGGCGTGTGAACGGAAGTGATTCACATCGGCAGATGGCCGGTACCGCAGCGGGCGTGGTTTCGTGAACCAGGTAGCACATTCACGCCGGTGTGAAATTGCAGCGCAACTCAGATGGTGCTGGTGTTATGCTGGCCTGCCCAGTTATCAGGCAGTTGTTGTGGTTGAGATTGTGCCTGCGCATTTGCGTGATCCGGCAATTCGGACCGAATTTATTAACGCGAACAATCAGCGCTTCGAAGTAGACATGTGCGGCAGTGGTTCGCGCCTGGCGCTGTGTTTGCACGGCTTCCCGGAACACAGTTTTTCCTGGCGTTTTCAATTGCCTATGTTGGCCAAACTCGGTTATCAGGCGTGGGCGCCAAATTTGCGTGGTTACGGCCAATCTTCGAAACCGGAAGGGGTGTCTGCATATAGCCTGGAAAACCTGATGGCCGACGTTGCTCAATTAATCGACGCCAGTGGTTGTGAAGAAACTGTGCTGCTGGCGCACGATTGGGGTGCAGTCATCGCCTGGTATTTTGCCATGCGCCAGGTGCGTCCGTTGCAGCAACTCGTAATCTGTAACGTGCCCCATCCCCAGGCTATGAACAATGGGTTCAGCTGGGCACAGCTGGCCAAGTCCTGGTACATCCTGTTTTTCCAGCTGCCTGGGCTGCCGGAATGGACGATGGGTCGCAACGATGCAGCCGCCATGCGCAATATTATGCGTAGCTCAGCCGTGGACAAAACCAACTTTGACGATGACGTGGGGGAGGTATATCAACGCAATGCAGCTCAGCCTGGCGCGCTCAGCGCTATGTTGAATTACTACCGGGCCTTGGTGTCTGGCGGCGGCGCCCGGCGCCAGCGGGCACTGGGTTACCCGCGGATTGAAACGCCAACGTTGATGATCTGGGGTGAGGATGACGTGGCGTTGACCAAGGCCACCACGTACGGCACGGAACAGTACGTCGACGACTTCACGATCCGTTACCTGCCACGGGTATCACACTGGGTGCAGCAGGAACAGCCCCAGGTCGTGAACGCCATGATCAGTGCCTTTCTCCAGGGAGAAACAGTGCCGCAGATGCGTTGGGAGGCGCAGCTGTTCGATGTTGAGGACGCCCCATGATTGGTGACAATGCGGCTTGGGATGAGTTTATTTCCGCCCATCGCTGGGCGGTGTTGACCACGCTGCGGCATACCCAGCCCGGTGCAGGCCATCCGAACAGCTCGGTGGTGGCTTATGCCCGGGAAGGCGACACGCTGCTGGTCAGCACCCCAGGTGGCACTTACAAGCGTGCCGGGGTCGAGAACGATGAACGTGTGAACCTGTGTGTTATCAGCAATGCTGAACCATTTAACTTTGTGGCGGTAGAGGCCCGGGCGGTGGTGACCCGGGAAAACCTGCTGGCCGATACGCAAAAAGTGTTCGCCAATATCGCTGATACCGGTTACCGGGAACCGGCGGACCTGCCGGCCTGGCTGGAGAGCCAGGCCCGGGTTATTCTGCGCCTGCAGCCGTTACGGGTGTACGGAGTGATTCGTTAACCTGGCAGCATGACTTCAAGGTTCGGACCGCGGCGCAGATGATGGCCGCCATCCACCGGCAGGGTGACACCCGTGACCCAACTCGCCCGAGGGCTGCAGAGAAACAGCACAGCCTCTGCGATATCGACGGTCTGTCCAACCCGGGATACCGGCATGCAATCCAGATAATCTTGCACCATCGGCTCAGATGCCTGCAGCCCGGCCGATAATTCGGTGGCCACCAGACCGGGGCAGACGCTGTTAACTCGGATGTGACGGCTGCCCAGCTCATCCGCCACGTTGCGCACGAGCATGTCCATACCCGCCTTGCTGGTGCAATAAGCGCTCATGAGTTTGTGGGTGCGCAGGCCCGCGATCGACGAGATGGCGCACATTGCGCCTGGGCGCGCTGCGTCCGCATTTTGCGCAATGGCTCGACCGGCATGTTTGAGCGTGTAGTAGGTGCCGGTCAGGTTGGTTTGCAGCACACGTTCCCATTCATCACTGGAACTGTCCAGAAACGGTTCTGCGCTGCCGGTGCCGGCGTTGGCAATGGCGATACTCAATGGTCGCCATGCCTGGGCTTTGGCGATTGCGTCCTGCAGTGAACTTTCCACGGACACATCAGCGGCGATGGTCTGTATCTGCTCGGTGGTGGCCTCTTGCTGCAATTGTTCCGCAGCCTGGTGCAGGCGGTCTGCATTGCGCCCCGCTAACGTGACTGCAGCGCCTTCGCGCAGAAACAGCTCTGCGCAGGCCAGGCCGATGCCACTGCCACCACCGGTAACAAAAGCGTGTTGGTCAGAGAGTAATGCCATTTATAATGCTCCTGGGAATTTCTGGACAGGGTAAGGTGCCTGAGTATGGCGGATACGAGCAAGCAGTTTGATGCAATTGTCGTGGGTGCGGGGTTTGGTGGCATGTACATGCTGCATCTGCTGCGCAATATGGGTTTGGAGGTACAGGGGTACGAGCGCGGCAGCGGCGTTGGGGGTACCTGGTATTGGAATCGATACCCGGGTTGTCGATGTGATGTCGAAAGTATGGAGTACTCTTATCAGTTTTCTGATGACCTGCAACAAGAGTGGAACTGGACCGAGCGCTATTCAGCGCAGCCGGAGATACTGGCGTATGCCAATCATGTGGCAGAGAAATTTGATATCCAATCGCTGATTCAATTCGATACCGCAATTGTGGCTGCCAGTTACGATGCGGAGGCAGCCTGCTGGCAGGTCACCACGCAGACCGGCGAACGCGTGCGCAGCCGCTATCTGATTATGGCGACCGGCTGTCTCTCGGCAGCCAACATCCCGGATTTTGCCGGCCTCGATACGTTTCAGGGGGAGATTTATCACACCGGAGACTGGCCGGCGGATGGGGTAGATTTTGCGGGCAAAAAGGTTGGCATCATCGGTACCGGGAGCTCCGGTATCCAGTCGATTCCGCTCATCGCAGAACAAGCCGGGCACCTGACCGTGTTTCAGCGCACGCCCAACTATAGCGTGCCCGCTCAGAATGGCCCGATTGAGCAGGACAGAGTGGCTGAAATTAAAGCCAATTACGCCGATTTCAGAGCCCGCAACAAGCAACAGCAACCAGCCTTTGGCGCAGATTATCCACGCCGGACCGATTCAGTGTTTGATGTAAGCCCGGAGGAGCGCGAGCAGCGCTTTGAAGAGTACTGGAACTATGGTGGCTTTATGTTTCTGGCGGCTTTTGCGGACATCAGTCTGGACGCTGAGGCCAATGCTCACGCGGCGGAGTTTGTGCGTAACAAAATCCGGGCGACGGTGACAGACCCGGCGACAGCAGAGTTGTTGTGTCCTGACACCATCATCGGTTGCAAAAGGTTGTGCGCAGATAGTGGCTACTACGCCACCTATAACCGCAGCAATGTCCAGCTGGTGGACATCAGCCAGGCCCCGATTGATGCCTTGACACCCACCGGGTTGGTGACCGGCGGCGCTGAATACGAGTTTGATGTCATTGTTTTTGCCACCGGTTTTGATGCCATGACCGGCGCGCTGCTGAAAGCAGACATTACTGGCGTGGGAGGCTTGTCCCTGCGGGACAAATGGTCGGCTGGCCCCCGCACCTACCTTGGGCTGATGACCGCAGAGTTCCCGAATCTGTTCATGATGACGGGCCCCGGCAGCCCCTCCGTGCTGGCGAACATGGTCACCGGGGTTGAGCATCACGCAGAATTTATTGCGCAGATGATCGAGTGGGCGCAGCAGCAGTCTTTTGTGGAACTGGCTGCGGATAATGCGGCGGAAAACCAGTGGGTGGACGTGGTGAATATGCGTTCGCAGGCAACTTTGTTCCCACGCTGTAACTCCTGGTACCTGGGAGCAAATGTGCCGGGCAAACCGCGGGTCTTCATGCCTTATGTCGGCTTTCCCGACTATGCCGCCAAACTGGTAGACGTTGCACGGCAGGGATACGAGGGTTTTGCTGCGCGCTGATAACAGGCAGAATTCCGGGCTCTGGGAGCCTTCATGTTAACCCGCTAAAGAGTTAAAGAGGACAGCACCGTGGCACAAACAGCAACCGGGGGAGATGAACCCTACATACTGATTACGGCTGACACGCATGCCGGTGGCAGCCATGCCCAGTATCGCGAGTACCTGGAAGCCAGCTATCAGCCGGCGTTTGATGAATGGCGTGGTGGCTACAAGAACCCGTCGCAGGAGCATTACGGCAAAAAGAAAATGCGCAACTGGGATCTGGCCATCCGCTCAGAGGATCAGAATAGTCAGGGGGTGGTTGGGGAGGTTGTATTTCCCAACACCGTGCCGCCGTTCTTTCGCAAGAGCATTGTGACCGCGCAACCGCCGCGTCCTGAAGACTATGAACTCTGTCTGGCTGGAATACGTGCGCACAATCGCTGGCTGGCGGATTTTTGTGCAGAAGATCCAGTGCGCCGGGCGGGCATTGGCCTGATCCTGCCCAACGATTTGGACGAGGCGGTTAAAGATATCGAGTTTATTGCGCAGGCTGGGTTGCGTGGCGGAGTACTGCTGCCGCTGATTCCACCCGATTGTCATTGGCTCAAGCCTCTTTACGACCCGGCCTGGGATCAGGTATTTGCCGCGATTCAGGATCATGACCTGGTGATGAATCAACATTCCGGCCAGGGCTCGCCAGACTATGGCGCTGGACCCGTCGCTGAAGCCATCTGGATTACCGAAGTCACCTACTATTGCCAGGCAGGGTTCCGCCATCTCCTCATGAGCGGTGCATTCGAACGCTTTCCGCGCCTGAAGTACATTCTCACGGAGTCAGGCTGCGCCTGGGCTCCAGCCTTGCTGGACCAGATGGATCGCATTCATATGGGGTTCAAACATGGGGCCATTGGTGAGATGAACTACGCCGATATGGAGTGGGTACTCAAGGACAAACCCAGTGAATACGCGTCGCGCAACATCTGGTACGGGGCCAGTTTCCCCAGTCTGGCGGACTTGGCCGGCATTGAAGCCATTGGCGCAGACCGGGTGTTGTGGGGTAATGACTACCCCCATTATGAAGGTACCTTTCCGTACAATCTTGAGTCCCTGCAACTGACTTTCTCCGCGGTACCCGAGGCGGTGCGGCGTAAGGTGCTGGGTGAGAACGCGGCCCACCTTTACAACTTCGATCTGGACGCACTGCGTCCGCTTGCGGCCCGCTATGGGCCTACTCCGGCGCAGGTGGACACGCCATTGCCGCACGCTCAGATTCCGCGTGATTCCATGTGTTATCTCTTTCAGAACGCGCTGCAGGGGAGCCGCTGATGGGCATGCCCGCTGATGTTGGCATCATTGACTGTATGATCGGCTTTCCCGCTGAAGACTTCGCCATGTACGATTTCATTCGCCAGCAGTTGAAGGACGGCTCGGATAGTTTCGACTTCCCGGTTGAATACATGTTCAAGCAGGTGCCGAAAGAAATTTATGGCAGCAAAGACCCGATCTCCATCACGCTGGGAGAAATGGACAAGTACGGCATAGAGGTTGGGCTGATTGGGGTTGGTGGTGATGTCTCGCAGCAGGCGCTGCGCCAGCACCCAGATCGTTTTGTCGGTCAGGGCAGCGTCGATCCTAACAAAGGTATGGACGGCATCCGTGACATGGTGAGGCAGTACGAAGAGTTTGGTGTCTGCTCGTTTGGCGCGTTTAACGCCGGCTATAACCCACAAGTGGGTATTGATGATGCGAAGATGTACCCGATCTATGCCAAATGTGTCGAACTGGATGTACCGATTTTTTCCTGTGCCGGTGTGCCAGGACCCAGGTTCCCAATGTGGCCGCAGGAAGTCAGCCGTATCGATCAGGTGATGTATGACTTTCCGGAATTGGTGTTTGTCACCCGGCACGGCTGTGAGCCTTGGGAGGACCTGGCGGTTAAACTGATGCTGAAATGGCCGAACCTGTATTATTCGACCTCAGCGTTTGCGCCCAAACATTACCCGCAGGCCGTTATTGATTATGCGAACACGCGCGGCGCTGACAAGATAATCTACGCCGGTTATTTTCCCATGGGATTGAGTGTCGAACGCATCATGGCCGATATGGCTCATGTGCCATTCAAAGACAATGTCTGGCCTAAATTCCTGCGGGAGAACGCAGCCCGCGTATTGCAACTGTAGCGCCACGAATCGTAGCGCTAACCACCGTTAGGCTGAATCTGTAAGGCTGAAAATAAGGACCAACGCATGCTGACCAAGGGCGACGACTATCCGCTGCACCAGACTCCGGAACCCATCGCGTACACGGGCGCCGCCCGCAATTTTTACGATCGCTATTTCTTCAACGGCTATCACCTGCAGGAAGACGTGTTTTTTGCCGCCGCGCTGGGTGTTTACCCGTATCTCAATATCATGGATGCGGCGTTCAGCCTGATAGTGGACGGCGTGCAACACAACGTTCTGGCGTCCAAAGTCATGCATATGGAAAGGCTGGATACATGGGTGGGTCCGGTGGGTGTTGAGGTCGTTGAACCCCTGCACTGTCTTAAGTTGAGCGTTGCAGATCCAGCTCATGATCTGCACGCAGAGCTTACCTTCACGTCCCGGGCGCCGGCCCAGGAAGAGCCGCGCTTCACGCGCCGGGTGGGCACGCAACTGTTGATGGACTCCACCCGGCTCACTCAGAATGGCAGCTGGCAGGGCTACATCGAAAGCAAAGGTCGCCGTATTGAGGTGGATAACAGTCATTGGCTGGGCACCCGGGATCGTTCCTGGGGTGTACGCAGCGTGGGAGAAACGGATGCGCAAACCAACCCGTATGGGGCTGATCTGCGTCAGTTTTATTGGCTGTGGGCCCCCATCAACTGGCCGGATGCAGTCACGCTGTACCATCTGAACGATGATGAACTGGGACGGCCCTGGAACACCAACGGCGTCTATGTGCCGCTACATGATCAGGGCGAAAGCCAGGAGATGGCGGCGGTGGCTTCGGAGATAGATTTTATCTCCGGCACCCGGCATGCGCGCGAGGCGCGCTTGCGCTTTACCAGCCGTGGCGGTGAAGTATCTGAAATCATCATGCAGCCACGTTACCATTGGTATATGCAGGGGGTTGGCTATGGTCATTCGCAGTTTAAGCACGGCGCTTATCACGGTGAATTGGCCAGTACGTATGAAGAATACCCACTGGCAGAAGTGGATGACGCGACCACACTGCATATTCAAGCGCTGTGTGATGTGCAAATGGTCGGTGATCTGGGCAACCGCCAGGGGCGCGGCGTGCTCGAACAGCTTATCGTTGGGCCGCATGCACCGTCAGGCTTTAAAGAAATGCTCGATTTTGCCCCTTAACCAGCTCAGCAGGACAATTTTCTAATGACGGATCCCTTGAGTGTATTTACCGAAGACCTGTTTCAGGATCGTACGGTACTGGTGACCGGTGGTGGCCGCGGTATCGGGCGTGAACTGGCTCTGGCTTTTGCCAGGCTGGGAGCCAATTGTGTGATTGCCGGACGGCGGCCGGAGAATCTGGAACCGACAGCAGATGAGATTCGCGCTTTAGGACGCGAGTGCCTGGCAGTACCGACTAACATTCGTGACCTGGAGTCGGTGGATGCGCTGGTGGATAAAGCCATTAAGGGTATGGGAAAAATAGATTTCCTGATTAATAATGCGGGTGGACAATTTCCCGCTAACCCGCTGGATATCAGTGATAACGGTTGGCGTTCAGTGGTGGATCTGAATCTCAATGGTACTTGGAACATGACCAACCGGGTGGGTCGCCACATGGTTGAGAACAAGTTTGGTGCCATTGTGAATATCGTACATATTTATTCCTACAATCGCGGAGCCCCGGACTTTGCGCATTCCGGCGCAGCCCGGGCGGGTGTGGTTAATTTGTCCAAGAGCCTGGCGTTTCACTGGGCCAAACACAATGTCACTATCAACTGCGTGGCGCCGGGCACGATCAATACTGCCGGTGTGCGTGAAGAAGAGTTTTCTGCGTCGGACAAACCCGATTATGAAACGCTGGTCACTGCGGCCGTGCCTGCGGGTCGATTAGGTGAAGCGGATGAAACGGCAGCTTTGTGTGTGTTTCTCTGTTCACCCGCGGCACGGTATATCAACGGTGCAGATCTGGTTGTGGACGGCGGTAACTTTCTCGCCAATTGGGTACCCATTATGGAGTCCCAATAGGCTACTGATTGCAACGGACGGATTGCAACGGACTTATTGAAACGGACTTATTGCAACGGACTTATTGCAACGGAAAGAAACCCAGCTGACGCTGAGTTAATTGATAACGAGGGGGAATCCGATGAGTAACATCAAAGTGGTCGAAGATTTTATCCAGGCCTGGAACGACAAGAACTGGGACGCCATTGATAGTGCGTTTACTGAGGACGTGGTGTATCACAACATCCCGATGGAACCCCTGGTGGGCAAAGCTGCAGCCAGTGCGGGCATCCGCGCCATGCAGCCTGCTGAGGTTGATTGGCAAGTCCTGCACATTGCGGAAAACGGCAACGCGGTGCTGACTGAGCGTCTGGACAACTTTGTCATGGCGGATGGACGGCCTTTGTCCGTGCCGGTGATGGGGGTGATGGAAATTGAGGACGGCAAAATCAAAGCCTGGCGCGATTACTTCGACCTGGCGACGTTTACCAGCCAGATGGCATGAATATGCGAAACGTTGTCATAGTTGCTGCTCTGGCTGGTGGGTTAGCGGGGGCTCTGCTGACGCTCTTGTTAACTGATCAGGGCGCGGGTACAGAAGCGGATACACAGCATCCTGCGCCGGCCCTGGAAATACTATCGACCCCCGAGCAGGACGCGCTGCAGCTGCCGTTTGCCGAAGGTGTCAGAGTGGGGAACATAATTTATCTGTCCGGCCAGATGGGGGTGGCGCCTGGCTCGATGCAACTTGTCGAAGGTGGTATCCAGGCAGAAACCCGGCAGACCCTGCTGAATATCAAAGACAGCCTGGAGCGTTATGGGTCAGCGTTGGACCAGGTAGTGAAGTGCACGGTCTTTCTGCACGACATGGCGGAATGGCCGCTCATGAACGAAGTGTATGTTGAGATTTTTGCCGGACATCGACCGGCCCGAAGTGCCTTGGGTGCTTCGGGGCTCGCCTTGAACGGGCGTGTTGAAATTGAATGTATGGCGCTTGCCAGGACATAAAACAAATCGTTAAACGCTATAAGTTAAAAGAGAGGAGTGAATACTGTGAAAATTGAAGGCAGTAGTGGCATTTTTGTGGGGGGTGCGTCAGGCATGTGTCGTGCAGCAGCAACGGAGTTTGTTGGCAAAGGCGGCAAGGTGGCTATTCTTGATCTGGACAAGTCGGACGGTGCTGCGGTCGCGGAAGAGTTAGGCGGTAAATTTTATCCCTGCAACGTCATGGACTACGACGGCATGGTAGACGTGTTCGGCGCCGCGGTAACAGACCTGGGTGCGGTGCACTTCATGGTCAATACAGCCGGTGGGGCAGTCGGCCAGCGCACGATCAAACGTGACGGCACGCGTCATTCGTTAGACGATTTTCGACGCATTGTGGATCTCAATCTGATCGCGTCGTTCAACATTAACTGTATTGCTGCTGAACACATGGCGAAGAACGAACCCAACGAAGATGGTGAGCGGGGTGTGATGCTAAATACTGCGTCAATAGCAGCCTTCGAAGGCCAGATCGGGCAGGTTGCTTATACGGCCGCGAAAGGCGGCATTGCGGCGATGACGCTGACTATGGCGCGGGATCTCGGCACATTGGGAATTCGTTGCATGACCATTGCGCCCAGCTTATTCGATACGGGCTTGACCGCAGGCATACCCGATGAGGGTGCACTGCAGCTGACCAAGGACGCGGCGTTCCCGCGTCGTATGGGCCAACCCCACGAATACGCCACGATGGCAATTGCCATATTTGAGTGCCCGATGATGAATGGTTCTACCATGCGCGTGGACGGTGGTCAGCGCTTTGCACCTCGCTAGGTAGCAATCTACGCGCTTACTTCAAACCGGCCAGGAATGTCAGCAGGTGATCGTTCACCTGCTCCGGCGCTTCCTGCTGGGTCCAGTGGCCCACGCCCGGTAACAGGGTATTGGTGCGCAAATCTTTAACGTATTTTGGCATCTCTTGCAGCGCCTGAGCGGCCATGGTGACTACACCGTCTTTGTCCCCCGCGACAAACAGCGCAGGTTGCAGAATCTCTTTTGGCGCGTCCGCCGTGAGTTCCCAGGTTAAGTTCAGATTGCGGTAGTAATTGAGCGGTCCACGGAAGCCGCTGTGGGTGAACTCCCCGACGTAAAAATCCAGGTCAGCGGGACTGATCCAATCACCCAGTTGCTCAGGGTTGGGGAGATCGGACAACAGATCCGCATCAGCGGCTTTAGCACCCAGCGTAGTCAGGTCCATTTGTGCACTGCCCATATGGTAGAACTTGCGCAGCGCGGTACGTACGTCCTGTTCAAATTCCGCTTCCGCAACGCCTTCTGTTTGAAAGTACAGCTGGTAAAAAAACTGGTCTTTAAAGAGCATTTTCAGCGTATCCAGCGGCGGGGCCTCCGGGCGCGGTGAAAACGGCACAGACAATACGCCAACGGCGCTGACCAGTTCTGGAAAACGCAGTGCGCAACCCCACGCGGTGGGTGCGCCCCAGTCGTGGCCCAGCACAATGGCTTGCTGGTGGCCCAGGGCAGGAATGAGTCCGATGATGTCATTGCAAACCTCAACCTGATTGTAGGCCTTTACAGCGTGAGGTTTGTCTGACTCGCCGTAACCGCGCATATCCGCCGCCACCGCGTAGTAACCAGTCTCCGCCAGGGGGGCAAATTGATGCCGCCAGGAGTACCAGGATTCCGGAAAGCCATGACACATCAGGACCAGCGGTGCAGTGGGATCACCCTGTTCCGCAATATTCAGCGTGATGCCATTGGTGGCGACGCGACGGTTGCGGATATCAGGGAATTCGGCGGATAAAGTCATCGGTTGTTGCCTTGTGATCTCGGTGGGTAGAGCGCTGCACAGTATACAAAGGAAGGGTATATTTGAGGTACCCTGGTATCGCACCAAGGGCAGTAAAAACAGAACTAAGAAGCGTAGTAAAAAAGGGGAGTGACCACACCGCGATGAATTTCGATTTTTCCGATGAACAGAAACTGCTGGCTGATCAGGTGGGCCGGTTTCTCGATGAGCATTGTTCAACCCAGGTGCCGCGGCAGGTGATTGACGGCAAACTGGGGTACGCAGAACCCGTCTGGCAGGGTCTGGGGCAGATGGGACTGCTGGGTACCGCGGTTGAAGAGACTTATGGTGGTACGGGTGCCGGTTATCTGGAACTCTGCCTGGTCGCGCAACAGCTTGGCGCGCACATTGCACCGGTGCCGTTCGGCTCAACCGTGTATCTGGTAGCCGAAGCGCTCATGTTGTTCGGCACACCGGCGCAGAAGCAGAATTGGCTGCCGGGTATCTGCGATGGCTCGGTCAAGGGTGCGCTGGCTACGGTGGAGAATCTGGAGCAGTTGAATCCCGCGCAGATCAGCACGCGGGTTGTGCAGGGCCGTGTCCAGGGACGCAAAATTATTGTTGCTGATGGCAACATTGCGGACTTGCTGGTGGTGCTGGCCCAACATGACGGCAAACCCGCGTTGTTCCTTGTCGAAGCCGCCGGGTTAGACCGTGAAACTGTGGAATCGGTGGATCCCAGCCGCGATACCGCTGCCATCAACTTTGCTGGCGCAACAGCAGAGTTGCTGGTTGCTGATGGTTGGCCGGCTTTGCAGCGTTTGTTCGATCGCGCTGCTGTACTCTATGCGTTTGAACAGCTGGGTGGTGCGCAATCTGCACTGGACATGGCGGTGGCTTATGCGCAGGAGCGTTTTGCCTTTGGGCGCGCCATTGGCTCTTTTCAGGCGATCAAACATATGCTGGCGGACATGTATGTGACCATGAAACTGGCGGAATCGAATTGCTATTACGCGGCCTGGGCGCTGGCCAATGACACCACGGACCTGCCACTGGCCGCGGCGACGGCGCGGGTCTCCGCCACCCAGGCGTTTCAACAGTGTGCCCGCGACAATATACAAGTGCACGGGGGTATGGGATTTACCTGGGAGTTTGACTGCCATCTGTATTACCGGCGGGCTAACTTTCTCGCGCTCGAGTTGGGTGGCTTGAGCGAGTGGCAGGCCCGGCTGGTGAAAAGTCTGCCGCTCCAACAGTCAGCGTGAGCGGTTTAAGAGTTTAGTTAAGAGGACGATTTATGGATTTCAGCGATAGCCCCGAAGAGGCAGCGTTTCGCAGCGAGGCGCGGGCCTTCATTCAGGCCAACGCGCCACACTATCTGGCGGAAAACCTGGCCCAGAGTGGTTTTGGTAATACCAATACCGGCACCCACGACACGTTGACTGAAGCGAAGAAATGGCAGAAGGCCAAAGCCGATGGCGGCTGGGCATGCCTGATGTGGCCGGTGGAATACGGTGGTCGCGGTGCCAGCCCGATTCAGAATGTTATCTGGTCCCAGGAAGAGGGGCTGTACAGTCGGCTGTCCGGGACCTTCATCATCGGCCAGGGGATGTGTGCACCGACGATGATGGCGTATGCCAGTGAAACGCATAAGCAGCGCTATCTGCCTAAGCTGGCCAGCGGTGAGGAGGTGTGGTGCCAGATGTTTTCTGAGCCGCACGGTGGCTCCGATCTTGCCGGGTTGCGCACGCGCGCTGTTAAAGATGGTGACGAATGGGTCGTTAACGGGCAGAAAATCTGGACCTCCGGGGCGCAGCACTCCGACTATGGCATCCTGATTACCCGCACCGATCCGGAAGTGGCCAAACACAAAGGCCTGACCATGTTCTTCCTGGATATGAAATCTCCCGGGGTCAAAGTTGTACCGATCAAACAGGCTAACGGTAACAGCGAGTTTAATGAGGTTTATTTCGACAATGTGCGCATACCGGATCATCAACGCCTGGGCGGGGTGGGTGACGGCTGGCGGGTATCGATCACCACATTGATGAACGAACGTATGGCCATTGGGGGTAGCATCGCCACCGGATTTCCTGAAATTTATGATCTGGTCAGCGAGCTCGATATACAGGGCCAGCCCGCGCTGGAGAATCCGGCGGTGCAGGCGCGTCTGGCGGACTGGTACGTGATGGCTGCAGGCCTTAAGAACAATGCGTCGCGCATGATTTCCGCGTTGTCCAAGGGTGATATGCCCGGACCCGAAAACTCCATGGGCAAACTGGTCGCCGGTAACATGATGCAGGATATCGCCAAATATGCGCTGGATCTGCAAGGCCATGCCGGTACGCTGGTCGATCCCAAAGTCGCTGAAGGTGCCGCGCGCTTTCAGGCCATGTTGTTACGCTCACCTGCAGTGCGTATCGAGGGAGGTACGGATCAGATTCTGCGCAACATTATTGGTGAGCGGGTGTTGGGCCTGCCAGAAGACATGCGTGCTGACAAAGGCATCCCGTTTAACCAGATCCCGACATCGGGCAGCTCGGGTTGACGCAGACGCACGCTTCGCACACATGACAGATTGAACATCTGAGGGAGGGGGAAGATGTGGTTGAGACTGAGGCAGATTGCACTGGTCGCTGAGGAACTGGCGCCAGTTGAAAATGCCCTGGAGGAAGTGCTGGGTATCCAAGTGTGTTTCCGTGATCCGGGGGTCGCCCAGTTCGGGTTGGAAAACGCGCTGTTTCCCATCGGTAATCAGCTGCTGGAAGTGGTTGCGCCCACTCAGCCCGGTACAGCGGGGGGCCGCTACCTGGAGCGACGCGGTGGCGACGGCGGATACATGGTCATTACCCAGTGTGACGACCATGCCCACCGACGTGGGCGGGTGGACACGCTTGGGGTGCGCATCGCGCATCAGTTCAGCACACCAGACTTTAAGAACATGCAGCTGCATCCCAAAGACACAGGCGCGACGTTTTTCGAAATTGATCAGCAATTGGGTGATCAGGCTGAGGCGTTGGATGGGCCCTGGATGCCCGCAGGTCCGGACTGGCAACGCGCGCGGACCAATCTGGTGACCGGTATTGCGGCGGCAGAGCTGCAGTGTCTTGATCCTCAGCAGGTGGGACAGCGCTGGGCGGATATTGCTGAACTGCCATTATCAGCGGATGGACAGATTGCGCTAGACAACGCCACGTTGCGTTTTGTGCCGTGCACGGACGGCCGGCCGGAAGGGCTGGGGGCAATCGATGTGATCTGCAGTGACAAACAAGCCGTGCTTGAACGGGCTGCAGCCATGGACGCAAACCGCGGCCCGG
>JBCCUW010000042.1:0-15261 GCA_039196385.1 Pseudomonadota bacterium | reverse complement strand
GCCATCCGGCTCCTCAACCAGGCCCTCTTCATCCAGCAGGATGTCAAAACCTTCAAGAGGCGCAACACATTCACGCAGTTGTCCCGACTTTACGCGAAACGCTGGCGTTTGCGGCCCGCTCAACACAACTTGCGGATCCGGCCAGTGCAAGTGCGATTCGACCATTAGAATCCCGCCGGGAGCCAGCAGTCGGCCCAAGTCCGGCAGAATGGGGTTGGCGACAAAGCGAAATACAACAATTAGCGCGTAACCCGTGTGCGGGTAATGCGAATCAGCAAAAAGATCCTGGCAGTACCAGCTGATGTGATCCGACAGTCCATCGCGCTCCGCCCGCTCACGCCCTCGCTGCAGGCCGTTGGCCGCGATGTCGATGGCGTCCACTCGAAAACCATGCCGGGCCAGATAAAGGCTGTTGCGCCCTGCCCCGCAGGCAACATCCAGGGCCCGCGGACGTTCACCGCGAGGCGGCAGCGGCAATTCAGACAATCGTTCCGCCAACAGCGCACTGGGATGGTCACGGCCAGCATAAGCACCTTCTGCGTAGCGCTTATCCCACTTCACCCTATCCTGATCACTCATCCTCTGCCGCAAGCTCCGAAACCTGCTAGTGTAGCTGCTCTGCAATGCTTGCCAACTGCGGGATCACACGCTAGCTTATGCGCCCCCTACCATCACGGTCCGGTTGCAGTGAAATCCAACCCCGCAGTCACCCACAGCATACGCACGCCCAAGGGTCTGGATCGCTTTGCGATTGTGCTGTCGGGTGTGTGTCTACTGCATTGTCTGCTGGTCCCACTGGCTTTATTTCTGGGGCCTCTGCTGGGAGGGTGGCTGAGCGATTCAGAGACCACCGTACATTGGGTGTTATTGGCCTTTGCCGTACCTTCCAGCGCTATCGCACTGGGCCGGGGCTACGTTAAACACCGCAACAAAACCATCGTGATACTCGGGGCTGCAGGATTGGTGGGTATGTTTTTTGGCGTTTCGCACCTGTGGGGTCCTACTCATGAGGTCATTCTGACCACCGCCGGAGTGACGCTGCTCCTCATCGCCCATACGCGTAATGTGCTGCTGCTGGCCCGGCACGAGCATGACGACCATGACCACGCGCACTAGCGGACTGGCCATTCTGCTGCTCGCTCTGATCGTGCAGCCAGACGGTCACGCCACGACTGAGTTGCAGCTGACTGCCGAAAGCGACGACGTAGTGGACGCTATGGAAACTATACTGGACGACATGCCGCATTCGTCTATCGAAACCGCCAGCACAGGGAATTTTCATTTGCTTATGGCCCAGCTCACCAACGGCTCTTTTGTCACGATTACATTTGCTGCACAAGTCAGGGAAGTCGCAGACACCGACCCGGTTGACCTGACCGCGGTAACTATCCGCACCGATTCGCCGGTAGATCAAGAGTTGGAATCAAGCCTTGCTCAGGCGCTGATGCAGGCTACGGCAGTCGAGTAGCATTACCCATGCCATAACCAAAGCTATAGCTGTGCAGTACGGTCGGACTGCACATGGACCAGAAGTCCGTTCAAGTCAGACACTTTGACGTGTCCCCGACCCAGTTGGATAAATCCCAGCCGCTGCCATTCCTGGAGGCAACCGTTAACGACCTGACGGGAGACATTCAGAAAACTGGCCAGCTCGCTTTGCGATATTTTTACCGTACAGGGCAGCGGTTGCTCAAGGGCCTGCACAAGATTGTGTAACTGTCCGGCCAGCCGCTGCGGCAAGCTGAGGAACGCAGCATCTTCAACCTGCTGGCTGGTCTGGCGTACCCGGGCACACAGCAGTTGAATCATGTGCAGCGCGATGGAGGGCTGGCGCAGCATCAGCCCGGCAAATGGTTGCCTTGGCACAGTGAACACCAGCGTAGTTTCGAGCGCTCGTCCGCTGGTGGTGCGGGTACCCCCATCCAGTACGGAAATTTCACCGCCGATCTCACCCGGGCCGGTGGTGCTGAGCGCCAACTCGCGGCCATCCGGTGAGCTGACAGAGATACGCAAGCTGCCCGAAATAACACCATAGAGGTAGTCGCCAGGATCATGGCGCTGAAACACCAACTCACCCTGCTGATACGTTCGCGTTGTGCTCAGCGCGGCAATCTCTCGCAACAGCGAATCTGGCAGTGCGCTGAAGATGGGGCTGTTTTGGAGTACGGTCAGGACACCGGTATGCAGATTAGTTTGTTGTTGCTCACCCATCTGCGGAGTATAAACGCCGTTGGCTGGCGAACGCCTCACAAATTGCTGGTGCGATAATGGATTCGGCCTGACAAAGCACTTTTTATATCGTCAGATCAATCCGTGCTTTCCACTTTTCAGGAAATAGCGCAATCTACGTTTTTCCGCCCGCTTCAGGAGACATGCTTTGAAATACGACAATATTCTACAAACTATCGGCAATACACCAATTGTCAGACTAAACCGGCTGGCGCCCGATCATGTAGACATGTACGTCAAGGTGGAGTCGTTCAATCCCATGGCGTCGGTTAAAGATCGCCTGGCTTACGCCATTATCAAAGATGCAAAAGACAGCGGCGCTCTGGCTCCTGGACAGACGGTGGTAGAAGCCACCTCAGGTAACACCGGGATTGCGCTGGCCATGGTATGCGCAGTGCTGGGACACCCTTTTGTTGCCACCATGGCTGAAAGTTTTTCCGTCGAGCGGCGCAAAATCATGCGCGGTCTGGGCGCCAAAGTCATCCTCACGCCAGCGGCGGAGCGTGGTTCAGGCATGGTCAAACGCGCTGAAGAGCTGGCCGCCCAGCACGGCTGGTTTCTGGCCCGACAATTTGAAAACCCGGCCAATCCTGCTTACCACGCCAGCACCACCGGCCCTGAAATCCTGAGTGAATTTGCTGGCGAACGCCTGGACTACTGGGTGACCGGCTGGGGCACCGGAGGCACTATGAGCGGTGCTGGACAAGTGTTGAAAGCAGCACGACCTGGCCTCAAGGTCATTGCCACCGAGCCAGAACAGGCTGCGCTACTGTCTGGCGGAGAGTGGTCCCCGCACAAGATCCAGGGTTGGACCCCTGATTTCATTCCAGACGTGCTTGAGCGCAGCGTGGCGGACGAGATTATTCCGGTTAACGACGGTGAAGCCATCGACAATGCGCTGGCGCTGGCCCAGCAGGAAGGAATTTTTGTTGGCGTGTCAGCCGGTGCTACCCTGACCGCCGCGCTGAAAGTGGCGGCAGGAGCCGATGAAGGTTCTGTTATTCTGGCGATGATGCCCGATACCGGAGAAAGATACCTGTCGACACCTTTGTTCGAAAGCATCAACGAAGGGTCCGACGACGACTGGCTGGCCACCCTGTAGTCTCACGCACGAGGCTGTGGCGTCTGCGGGCGCCACAATTCTTGCGTACCCGTCTCGCGGGTACCCGTCTCGCGTCCGTCCCCTACGCCATGCTAAATCAGGTTCAGCAGCACCAGGCTTGCGTTCAAGCCGACGCCTATGGCCACAAGAGCAATCAGGTATGTTCGGGTTCGCAGACTCATGTTATTCCAGTCGCGCAGTCCAGGCGCTAGTTGCTAAGTTCGGGGCACACCACACTTTTCACTGCAACGTTAAGCCAAAAGGTCAATTCAACGTCATCTTCAGCGTCTTCTTGTTGTCAGCGCTGATTCTGTAGACTCAGTCCCAACCACTGCACAGTATCCGGTTGGGGTCCACATCCCTGTGGTGGTGTGTCCATGGGTTTTATGCTGCCGCAGCCTAGCGGCTATGTATGTCGTCCAGATGACACATAGCGCGTGTTGCAGTCTTTTTGTCGCTTCCAGGGGCTGATAACGAACTTAACGCCCAGCAACCTGCGCACAAGTTTCTACGCCGGAAGCCCGCGGGCTGATGCCACTTGAGGTGTTGTAATCAAGACCTCAAAAACGGGGCTTGTCTGCAGATAACATGCGCAACAACTCAAACCACACGAAACCCTTTCGCCAGAGTCTGTTGCTGACGCTTGTTAACGCTTTCAGCCTTTTACTGGCCAGCATGAGCCCGGGAGCACTGGCCTCAGGTGTACAACACATCATCGTTTGTACCGACAACCGCGGCCACAGAACTTTTACCGAACCGGCCCTGGCCCGACGTTGCGCCGACACATCAGCTGATCATCCTGCGGAAAAGCACAGTGGCGATCAGCCCGCAACCATCGCCATCCAAGCCCTGCAGCCGTTGGCAGCGCCCGCTCTGCGTCTGGCTCCGCTGACCGAGACTGAACGCAAACAATTGCAAAACCTGCAGCAACGCCAACAAAAGGGGCAACGTTTAAGAAGACAGAAGCGGAACAAAGCGTGGCAGCAACAACAGCGCCTGCGCGCAGATAACAAAGCCCTATGCACCCGTTACCGGCAGCAACTGGACAATCTAGCTACCCGGCGCCGACGGGGTTACACCTTGACCGACAGCGCAAATCTTGATGCAGAATCAGAATCGTTGAAACGGGAATATCGACAGGCCTGTCGTTAACGTTCAGCTTTGTTGCTGAATCTTTTCATGCAACTGGACACTGCTGTAAATACCACTCTGACCCGCCCGGAGAAGTTCTTTCGCCACATCCACACAAACATCATTCGCTGGCGTGGGCACACCATGCAGGCGGCCAAGCAGGCTGATCTCACCGTTCAGAAAATCTGTTTCAATATCGCCTGTCGCGCGCGCGAGGCTCTGCCAGGAAGATCCGGCGGTACGTTCATAGCCAGGAATGTCCGCCATCCGATACACACCCTCACGTCGTTCGCGCGTCTCTTCCGCGCTGGCGCACCCAATCCCGGCGGCGGCATAACAAGCCAGCGCTTCATGGCGTAACTGCCGATGCAACCCGCGGATGCCTTCCACATCGCTCACCGCCGCCTGCAGAATGTTCCCCAGGTTGTTAAGCAATTTGGCGTACTTCTGCCGCATAACCGCAGCATCCGGTCTGGCACTGAAACCGGCTTGGCTCAAGTCCCCGGCAATCTGCGCAGCGGAATCATCAATACCGCTGGGATAACAACCGGTATCCAGAATCCCCCCATGGCCCTGGGCATGCGTGATGACCTCACCAGGATTGATAAACATGGCCGGCAGATTCACTACGCAGGCGTAGACACTGCGGAAGACCCTCAACGCCATGCGTTCGTTGGCAACACCATTCTGCATGCAGACAATTTTAGTTTGTGCGCTACCCTCAACCAGAGCCAGGTCGTTCAATGCAACTTGAGTATGCTGCGATTTCACACAGAGCAGCACTGCGGTTTCGCTGTCAAAATTCAGTTCGCGCGGGTGCAGGGCCACGCGGACACGCAATTGTTCCTGGCCTGCAGGACTGACGACTCGCAGCCCGTCTGCCTGCATAACCCGGGCATGCTCACCCCGTGCAATCAACGTGGTGTCGAACCCTGCTTGCTGTAGGCGAGCCCCAACCACGCCGCCAATGCCACCGGCACCATAAATCACATAACGCAACAAACTGTCTCCTTAAGCTGCCCGCAGGCGCTCCGCTGCCACAGCATCCGTAAAACTCAACGAAGCAACAGCGGATAGTCCAACTCTACCCCCCAATGCACCTGCGCAACGTTGGCATAACGAGACTCGTTAGCAAAACCGTGGTGGCGCAGTGTTTCCATATCGCGGTGGATACGCTCCAAGGGCATGCCCTTGTGCAGACTGCTGGATCCGGCTGCATCAATCACATGTTTTACCGCCAAAGCACTGGACTGTAAGGCATGGGTGCCAGCCAGATAGAGATCAGCGCGCTGCACATCGGTAAAGGCCTGTTCGGTTTGCGCCTGCTGCCAGACGTCTTCCAGTGCCGCATAGAAGTAGTGTTTGGCGCCGCGGACTAATGCCAGAGCCTGGCCATAATGGTGTTGGGCCAATGGTCGCCGCGCCAGTTTCTTGTCGCTGGCGTAAGGCACTTTACTCGCCGCCAATAGATGCAGTTCGTGCACAGCCTGCTGTGCTAGGGACAGCGCAACCGGGACATAAGTGGCAAACACCACCCGCGCCGGACAGCGATACAATTGTCCCTGATAATATCGGTTACACCCGCTTGCGGCATCGGGTGGCGGTGCCACCAGCGTTGCTGGTACCCGGGCATCAACCACTTCAACGTCGTTGCTCCCAGTACCACGCATACCGAGCGTATCCCAGTTATCGATAATCGAACATGACTCAGCGGGTATGGCCACCGTACACATCTCTCCCTCAACCAGCATCGGTGACATGATGTAATCTGCATGATGACAGCCGCTGACAAAACTGTTGCGCCCGTTCACGACGTAGTGGTCACCCTCGCGCCGTCCCTGAAACGGCGTGTGCCCGCTTGCAGCAACCAGAGCATCCGGGTGATGGCCCCACAGTTGCTCAACCATGGGCTCAGGCCAGGTTGCCGCCATCAGGCGCGCCGCGTTGTAGACCATGACGTGCCACGCGGCCGCCGGATCAATGTCCGCCAGGGCACCACAAACGCGGGCGCAGGTAACCGGCGCCACCTCGTACCCCCCAAGGCTGGCTGGCAGATACAAACGCGGCACACCAACTTCTCGCAGCGCACTTACCGCTGTTTCGTGCAGGCGCCCATGCTGTTCAGCCCAATCTGCATAAGCAGACAGGGTGTCCGCGACGGCAGCCACTCGGTGCAATAAATCCTGTTGCATTTCTGCCTGTACGCTCATTAATTCCCCCAGACCTCACCACTCGCTGAGAAACGCCATTGTTCCAGTTGTGCCTGGTATTGCCAATCGCTCAGGCTAACCCTTCAGTCTGCCCTGTGCCCGGATTTCTCTGGAAGAATGCCAAAAGGCGCACGACCTCACACCACAAATGGTTGGAGTGGACTATATTCAGTCAAGGATGTTGCAAGCGGAAACAGCACATGCCCAGCGGCTACCACATTAATCACGAACAGGGACTTGTCACACTGACCGGCTCCAATACCATGCAGATATCGGACGCCTGTGATATCGGCTCAGCGCTGCTGGCAGATCCGGAATTCGATTCGACACTGCCGCACCTGGTGGATCTGCGCGGGTTAGAGCTGCAACGAGATCAAGCAAGCTCTGCGCGGTTTCGGCGGTTCGTCCTGGATACCTATATGCCCAGAGTAAAGGCAAGTATCGCGGTGGTCGTCAACGACAGTCTGGATCAGAATTCACTGGCCGGTTTGTACCATATCTGTTGCAGCATGGAACGCACCGAACTGTTCGACCAATACGATCAGGCATTGAAGTGGCTGATGCGGCGCGAGTTTGCCTAGCGGACAAACAAAATCCCGGTACACAACACCCCGACAGTCAACCAGAACAGGTACGGACTGAAAAACGCAACGTTGCGCGCAAAACTGTCATCAACCTGCTCCAGGTTCGCCGGATTAGTTTCTACCCGAGCCATTTTCATAGCATCAACATCCGTTGACTGCGCACGGTTAACTACCCGCGCTTCAGGCTCTTGCAATTGGTCCACTCACGTCTCCCATGCGGACTCAAAAATTTGGACCAATGCGCCAAAACAACGCTGGCAAGAGCAAATCCGTGTAATCAAGCATCTGGAGCACCGAAAGCGGGCAAACAGTCCCCCCTGGCGCACCGGATCGATGATCCCGTGTCGATTCATCGCTGAATCACAGCTTACGCTGATGGGACTAGTCTTAAGGATCTAGCGCAGGCAAACAAACATCAGTGTGTGAGAACATGTAGGGCAAATGTAAAAAGCCCAATAATGAAAATATTATGGAGTGGCTTCAGCTAAATGATTGAAGACAAAAGATATTTTATTTTTGGCGAAAATCTTCATCGATTTGCTACTTTTTTTTGCGCGAGTTTTCTGTATCCTAGCAATCCTCACTAGCCGGAGCTGTATGAATATACAGTGTTATTCTCCTCGGCAGGGCGATTACACCACGTACAGCCCGGCTAGTTGAGGCCAACTCCTGGCCTTCCCCGCCTGACTGACGCTTCCCAGCCTTCACAACTCGCGCTTTGGATCTTATTGGATCTTTCTGTGTATAGGTGCCTCAGACCTCTACCGGCGGCACTTCAGGCAATACGCTCCACCAGTCAAAAGAGGCATCTGCAACAGCGACAAACTCAGGATTCAGCAGGCTCTCTTTTGAGTTGTAGGGCAGTACATGCTGATCAAACCGATACACCTCACCACCGGCTGCGCGCAACACAGCGTGTGCCGCAGCAATATCCCACTCACTGGTGGGCCCGAGGCGGGGATAACAATCTGCTTCGCCGGCAGCCAGTACGCAAAGTTTCAGCGAGCTGCCCACCGGCGTTCTAGACAGGCTGGCAAAACGCTCAGCCAGCGTATCCAGATACTGTTCGAGTCGTTCGCCCCCGTGACTGCGGCTGGCCACAACCACCAATTCGTCGCGGGTACCATTTTCCAGCTGCATGGCGCGTCCTGCTATGGATTGTTTGCCGTTTGCGTCCAGCACCCATGCCGCTCCGGCCGCAACATCGCCGATATAAATCTTGTCTTGCACCGGCACCCCAACAATGCCGTATACAGCAACATGGTTCTCAATCAGCGCGATGTTTACAGTGAACTCGCCATTGCGATTGACAAACTCTTTGGTGCCATCCAGAGGGTCCACCAGCCAGTAGCGCTCCCAAGCGGCACGCTCAGCAAAGGCGGGCGGCTCAGATTCCTCCGAGACGACAGGAATCTCTGGCGTGGCTTGGGCCAGGCCTTCAACAATTATCTGATGCGCGGCCAGATCAGCCTGGGTAAGTGGCGATTCATCAGACTTGTTCTGTACTTCAAAATCGCTTTCGTAAATGTCCAGAATCGCCCGACCGGCGCGATTGATAATGTCTTCCAGGGCCTGGTAGGGGATATCCATATGCAAACATTGTCCTTATGTCAGATTAGTTGCGAAATTTGTTCGCACGTTAGGAGACATTCAGACAGAACTTCTCAAAAGCGCGACATTTTCGTCATCATACGCAGACTGGATTATAATAAAGTGAGCGTAACCTTATAGAGATTAAGGGAATTTTTGCTATCTGCATCAAACTAATAGTCCCTCCGGTGGTCTGATAGACGCAGTTTGCACACAAACGCACGCGACCTAGTATCAACAGAAGGATTGTTACCCCCTCAATGCACGCCGAAGCTACTCAACGGACAACGTCCGCGCCTCTACTCGACTGGTCAAAAATTGATACCGTCATCCTCGATATGGATGGCACCTTGATTGATCTCAATTACGATAATCACGTTTGGAACGACCTGGTACCAGTGGCCTACGCTGAGGCTGCAAATCTCAGCTTGACCCAGGCCAAACAGAATCTGCATGAACACATGGCAGAAATTCATGGCACCATCCAATTCTACAATTTTGACTACTGGAGCAATTATTGCGGCATCAACATGGTCGCGATACATGAACTAGTCACCGAAATGATCGCCTATCGCAGCGGTGTCCTGGAATTTCTAGAATGGCTGAATGACAGCGGGCGCCAGACCATAATTGCCACCAACGCACATAGAGATTCGGTCGTAATTAAAAATCGGTTTACAAATATTGAGGCCGTGGTGCCTAAACTTGTTTCCAGTCACGACTACGGCTATCCCAAGGAAGATCCGCGCTTCTGGGCCAGTCTGCAACATCAACACCCGTATACGCCCTCCCACGCCCTGTTCGTTGATGACAACGAACCGGTGCTGGATGCCGCGGCCCTGGCCGGAATAAACCACCTGCTATGCGTTTCTGAACCGGATTCCGACCGCCCCTTACGCACCAACTTGAGTTATCCTAGCTTCAATTGTTTCAGCGAAATTTATGACCCGTGCCTGAGCCCCAAACCGGCCACGACCTGACCTCCACACACTCTGCAGATACGCCCTCGGGTGTGCGAATTGATCGTTGGTTGTGGGCAGCGCGCTTTTTTAAAACCCGATCCCTCGCCAAAGCCGCTATCGAAGGCGGTAAAGTGGCGGTGGATGGCCAGCGCGTGAAACCGGCCCGGGAACTGCGTGTGGGTCAGCAGCTGACCATTCGCCGAGGTCTGACGGAACAGGTGGTTGAGGTAACCGCGCTGGCAGAAAAACGTGGATCCGCAAGTATTGCAGCGCATCTCTACCGCGAACTGCCCGAGAGCATTGAGCAACGCGAGGCGGCCCAGGCGGAACGTCGTATGCAACGCGCCGGACTGCGGGTGCCGAGCCAGAGACCTTCAAAGAAAGACCGTCGTGATCTGCGCAAACTGAAAGCGCAGCAGGTTGAACTGGACGACCCCGGCCAATGACAGACGCCATAAGCGATCGCAAAACCGGCATGGATGTCCTGCACCGCTTCTCCTTCGACCAACTACCCGTGCGCGGGCAATGGGTAAGATTACATGGGGTATTGGCCGACGCTTTCGCTCACAAAACCTATCCAGATCAAGTCCGCAGCTTGCTGGGTCAGATGTTTGCGGCGGTCGCCATGTTTGCGGACAATCTGAAATTTGATGGCGCTGTTGCGCTGCAGTCAAAGGGTGGCGGCGCCATTCGACAAACACTGGCGGAGTGTCGGGAGCACCAGTTCATCCGCGGTATTGCCCATTTGCGGGACAATTTCAGCATCCCTACCGCAGCAGCTGATCTAAACGCATGGTTAGGGGCGGGCGCAGAACGCGGCAGCCAGGCACAGCTGGCCCTGTCGCTCATCCCCGCAGCTGAGGCGAAGCAGACCACTTATCAGGCTTTTGTCCCGCTCAATCAGGCTTCGCTGGCAGCCAACCTGGAAGATTACTTCGCAACCTCTGAACAGTTACCCACACGGCTGTTCTTTACCCCTGCAGACTCCTCCACGGATACAGTTACCGGGTTGTTACTGCAGCGCTTACCCAGTCCGGATCTGGCCAGCGAAGTTGAACTGGCCAGCTTTGACGACGCCTGGGAAACTCTGGAAACGCTGGCGAATACGCTGACTATGCAAGAGCTGGCAGCGCTGTCCGCCCGGCAGCTGTTAAGTCGCCTGTTTGCGGAATTTGAGTGCCGTTTACACGCAGGCCAGGTGTTGAGCTATCGCTGCACCTGCAGCCGCGAAAAGACCGACCGTACCCTGGGGGTATTTGACCCCGAAGAGCTCGAGGAGATTCTCGCCGAGCGGGGACATATCCACGTCGACTGCGAATTCTGCGGCAAACGGTACGAATATGACCAGGTGGATGTGCGTCAACTTGCCCACGGCAGCCCGGCCGGGGCTGGCGCCGGCACGCAGGAGGGGCACGAGGGGCCGCTGCATTAGCTGTACAAGCCTATACAAAAAAACCGCTACGCTGCATAATTCACCGCACTCAGCAGGGGAAGGCGCCAACTGCCGATTTTGCACACAAAACAACAACAAAAACCCCACAAACACAGGCAACAAATACACTGCATCAACAACTAGAATGGCGCACTGAGCATCGCGGGCCTCCCAAGGCGCATGCAGGCCGTCGAGCGTTCGATCAGTACTCATTAAAAAAGCATAGGACCAAAATGGCAGCCGAAATCGATACTCCGATGAAAAAGGACAACTACGTTAATCTCTCATCAGCGCTACTGGCTGAGCACGCAGTGCTGCGCGGTGAGGGGCGGTTCGCGAGTAATGGCGCCATCGTCGTGGAAACCGGCCATCGAACGGGGCGCTCACCAAAAGATCGCTTTATTGTTGATGAACCTTCCACCTCAGAAGCCATCCACTGGGGTCCAATCAACCAGCCCATTGCACCGGATATATTCGACGCGCTGTGGGATCGGGTCCAGGTGCACATCCACGGGCACGAAAGTTACACCTCCAACCTGCACGTCGGCGCTGACCCGGAGCACTATCTGCCCATCGAAGTCACTACTGAGTACGCCTGGCATACGCTCTTTGGTCGGGCGCTGTTTATCAGCCCGGAATACTACAATCCGCACAACAAAGAAGTCTGGCAGATTGTGAACGCCCCCACTTTCCAGTGTGACCCCGAGCGCGACGGGACCAACAGCGACGGCACCGTGATGATCAACTTTGCCCAACGCAAAGTACTTATTGCAGGCATGCGCTATGCCGGAGAAATGAAAAAGTCGATGTTTTCCGTGCTCAACTTCCTCCTGCCGGAAAAAGACGTGCTGCCGATGCACTGCTCCGCGAATATGGGTGATAACAACGATGTCACCCTGTTCTTCGGGCTGTCGGGGACCGGTAAAACCACGCTATCCGCAGACCCAAATCGCCTGCTCATCGGTGATGACGAACACGGTTGGGGTAAAGGTACGGTATTCAATTTTGAAGGCGGCTGTTACGCCAAGTGTATTGATCTGACCCGGGAGAATGAACCCGTGATTTATGACGCCATCCGCTTTGGCGCCATTGTCGAAAACGTGGTAATCGATGACGAAACCCGCCAACCCGATTACGCAGACAGCTCGCTAACTGAAAACACACGCGCGTGTTATCCACGCGCTAACATCGCCGAAAGCGTACCGGAAAATCGCGCAGGAGAACCAAACAACATCATTTTTCTGACCTGCGATGTCAGCGGCGTACTGCCACCGGTATCCATATTGTCAGAACAAGCAGCTGCTTATCACTTTCTGTCCGGTTACACGGCCCAGGTGGGTTCTACCGAAGTGGGTTCCACCGAAGCTTATTCGGCCACTTTCTCTACCTGTTTCGGGGCACCGTTTTTTCCACGCCCCGCCGGTGTGTACGCTGATCTGTTAATCAAACGCATCCAGGAATTCGGTTCCCGGGTGTATCTGGTTAACACAGGCTGGACCGGGGGAGGCTACGGTGTGGGCAAACGCTTCAGCATTCCTACCACACGCGCAATCATTGCGGCAATTCAGAGTGGCGCGCTCGAAGACCAGGCCACGGAACACCTGCCCGGCTTTAATCTGCACGTTCCCACAGCTGTCCCCGATGTGGACGCGACTTTGTTAAATCCGCGCAAGGCCTGGTCTGATACAGCCGCTTATGACGCTGCCGCAGCCAACCTGATTGCGAAATTTGTTGAGAATTTCGCCAAGTTCGAGGTGGACCCAGAGATTGTCGCGGCCGGGCCGCAAGTATAACGAGCGCCGGATAGTTCCGGCGCATCTGCTGGGCGCAAAAGGTCTGACTAGCCCGATGCAGGTTGGCGTGCAAGGGCATAAGCTTAGGCGATAAGTTTGGTTATTCTACGGTTGACCCTGAGACAGCTAAGCCATAACGTAGCCAACCCAGCCATTTAGCGATCTTCCTTTGCGCATACCTCCTGACCAACTCGCCATATTGGCAAAACCGGAAGCGGGTGCCCGAGCGTTATTGCGTGGTATCGAAAAGGAAAGCCTGAGGGTCAGCCAGGACGGCTCTCTGTCGACCCTGGCACATCCCGAAAGCCTCGGTTCGCCGCTGACTCATCCGAATATCACGACCGATTTCAGTGAGGCCCAGCTGGAGCTGATCACCGAAGTGCACGACAACCCGGAAGCTTGCCTGAAGCAGCTTAACGACGTGCATCGGTTTGTCTACCAGGGCATCAATGGAGAATTGCTCTGGCCCAGCAGCATGCCCTGCCTCGTGGGTGATGACACAGACATACCCGTCGGCCAGTACGGTACGTCCAACATAGGTCGAGCGAAAACCGTTTATCGCCTGGGATTGGGGTTACGCTATGGACGGTTGATGCAAACCATATCCGGCATTCACTACAACTTTTCCCTGCCTTCTCAATTGTGGGCGGCCTTGGGTTACCAGACACAGGATGAAATAACAGAGCAGTATTTCAGCCTGATCCGGAATTTTCGACGTTGTTCGTGGTTGCTGATCTACCTTTTTGGCGCTTCCCCGGCTGTCTGCCGGTCTTTCACCAAAAATATGCAACACAACCTGCAGCCGTTCGATGAAGGGTCACAGCATCTGCCCTACGCCACCAGTCTGCGCATGGGTCCGTTGGGTTATCAAAGTAATGCTCAAAGTCGCCTGAACATTTCCTACAACTCGCTCGATGACTACGCCAGTTCAATGGAACAGGCGCTCAGCCAGACCTATCCGGAATATGCTGCCCACGGGTCTGTGAAAGACGGTGAATACCAGCAGCTGAACAGCGCCATTCTGCAAATCGAAAACGAGTTTTACGGCACGATCCGACCCAAGCGCCGAACCTTCAGCGGCGAACGTCCCGTTACTGCCCTGCGGGCGCGGGGGGTGGAATATGTCGAAGTTCGTTGTCTGGATCTGAATCCGTTTCTACCCGCTGGCATTGATACGACAGTGATGCGTTTCATCGATACTTTCCTGCTTTACTGTCTGCTCACACCAAGCCCGGCAGACAGCGCGGCAGAGATTGAGCGCATCAACAATAATCAGCTGAACGTGGTGGAGCGCGGCCGGCAGCCGGGCCTGCAGTTGGAATACAATGGTCTGGAGAATGCCGGTCAATCAATTTCCATGGCAGAATGGGCAAACGACATTCTGGACAGCTGTGCGGCCATCGCCGCCCAACTGGATCAGGCTTGTAATACCCAGGCCTATCAAAGCACGCTCGCAGATCAGCGCGCTAAGCTGCAATCTGCGGACACCACACCCTCAGCCCGAGTCCTGCAACAGATGAGCGACGAATCGATCCCGTTTTTCCGTTTCAGCATGAATCAGGCAATGCAACACCAAAGCCACTTTGCTGCCGCACCATTGTCCGCCGAGCAACTGCATGAGTACCAACAGGAAGTCAAACAGTCCATTCAGCGCCAGCATGAAATTGAGCAAGGCGATACAGAGACTTTTGCCGAGTTTCTTGAGCACTATCTGGCGCTTTAAGCTGGCTGACAGCGTCACCAACCGCCAGGGCAGACTGGTGCCCGGGGCCCGTCCTTATGGATTTGTCCGAATTAACTTGTCGTTATGAACTTTCTGGCCCACTGTGCGTTGGCGTGGGATGCCGCGTCAGTCTGGAGTTGCCACAACAAACAGCGCACTGGATTGCTCGCCGGCGGCATACTAGGCGATTTTGTTAAGGGGCGGGTGGATCCATCCTGGCCAATCGAATTGCAGGCCGGTGTGCGCCTGCACCGCAAAGTTGATGCGTTGTCGAACCGCGATCCACACACCCGGGCATGCAGCAATCTGTTTACCCCGGAGCTACGGCGCCTGGCGCCAATTTTTGTGGACCTGCTCGGTGACTACCACCTGGCCAATCACTGGACAGAGTTTTATGCCATTGATTTGCATCAGTTTACCCAGGAGTGTTATGCCAGCCTCGGCCGCTATGAAGCTTATCTGACCGAGCCAGGCCAGCGTTTTTATCAGTACGCCCTCGATGTTG
>JBCCUW010000041.1:0-15317 GCA_039196385.1 Pseudomonadota bacterium | reverse complement strand
TTCAGACAGGTCGTATGGTCGTCCGCGCAGGTTCTCCGCCAGCTTACCCTTGGAGAAGGCGCAGAACTGACATTTGAAATAGCAGATGTTGGTGTAGTTAATGTTGCGGTTCACGACAAAACTCACGGTATCTCCGCTGACCTGGCGTCGCAGTTGATCCGCAGCCTGTACCACAGCGGTAAAGTCGTCACCGCGCGCCTGGAACAGACGCACAATTTCGCCTTCGTCCAGCGTTTCATTGGCCGCTTTGGCCACAATCTCGCTGATGTCTGCAGAGACCTGGTTCGGGGCATCCATAATGGCAGACATAATCTCTGCCGGTGGCATAACGTCGACGTCGCCCGGGCACCACTCGTCGATGCGCGGGAAGCCTTCACCGTCAATCATTTCGAGAACACGTTCGTGCAGATCTGGATGGGCCCAACGCTCCAGATCTGTCGCATAAGCGGGGTAGATGGTTAAACGTTCTGTCAGATATTTACCGGCAGCAGCGGTTTCGCGGCTCAGGTCATCCAGATGCGGCCAGGGGGCTTCCGGGTTCACAAAATCCGGTGTGACCGGGGATACGCCGCCCCAGTCGTTAATGCCGGCGTGCACAATTTTCTCCAGCACTCCAGGACTCAGATTGGGTGGTGCCTGAATACTCATCTCTTCGCCAAACAGAATGCGGGCCACCGCAATGGTCCACAGCAGTTCGTTCAGGTCCGGCTCGGGCGCGTTGACCATTTTGGTTTCCGCTTTGGCGCGGAAATTCTGCACAATAATTTCCTGGATGTGCCCGTATTCCTGGTGAATCTCACGAATGGCGAGCAGGCTTTCGACCCGCTCCCGACGGGTTTCGCCGATACCGATGAGAATGCCGGTGGTGAAAGGCACCTGGGCGATGCCTGCGTTGCGCAGAGTTTGCAGACGTACTGCGGGAACCTTGTCGGGCGAGCCGTAGTGCGGCATACCTTTTTCGGTCAGCCGGTCTGCAGCAGATTCCAGCATAATGCCCATGGACGGTGAGGCATGGCGCAACTCAGCCAGTTCTTCCGGGCTCAGATTGCCGGGGTTTAAGTGCGGCAGCAGGCCGGTTTCTTTAAACACAGCTTCTGCGGCCGCCAGCAGGTATTCGGTGGTGGAGGCATAACCCATTTCGGCCAGAGCCTCGCGCGCTGCTTTGTAGCGTAACTCGGGTTTTTCGCCCAGGGTAAACAGGGCTTCTTTGCAGCCCATGAACTGACCGTGCCGGGCCACTTCCAGCACTTCTTCAATGGTCATGTACGGGGCTTTCAGTTTGCGTGGTACCTGGGCAAAGGTGCAGTAATGACAAACATCACGACACAAATGCGTGAGGGGGATAAAAACCTTTTTCGAGTAGGTCACCACGTTGTGGAAGCCGCGGTCTCTCAGCACCTGGGCGACGTCCGCCAGCATTCTGGTGCTGCCTGAATCTTCGGGCAGGTCGGCCAGCAGTAGCGCTTCGTCGGCGGTGGGTAATTGCCCTTGCAGGGCATTATCTAGAATCTTCTGAATTTCCGGCTGAGACATAATTGGCTTCGCTTATACGGATTGGGAGTGACTGGCTTCGCGCAGACGCGCGCTGATACCTGATTTGTTGAGATAGCTGACCGTCTGATTCGGCGGCTGCTCGGAATCGGCGTCATGACGCAGAATCTGCAGCAGGTCGTCAGGGGTGTCGATATCCAGCACAAAGGCGCTACCCGGGACAACCCGGGGGGTTATGCCTTGTGCGAAAGAGGCATCAACGTGGGGCTTAAAACTTTTGCCATCAAAAATGTAGGGTATACACAGTGGTGGTGAGCAGATCAGACCATTAGTGCCCAGGTGTTCAGCATCCGGCAGGATGGTCACGGCTTCATGTTCGGCGAGAATCCGGTCGAGTTCTTCAACTCGGATACCGGGCACATCTGCGGGCACAATCATGACGCCTTTGGCCTGAAAGTGGGTCAACAGATGCTGGGTGGCCTGTTCCAGCGCCTGGGGCAGGTTGGCGTCCGGACTTTCGGCAAAACGTTCAGTGCCGAAGGTCTGCGCCAGTGCGTCTGCTTCAGGGGTGCGGGAAACAATCAGAATGCCGGATAGCTGGGTACTTTTGGACAGGCAGGTCAGGACGTCTCTTGCCATCGCCAACATGAGCGCGCGTCGCTCTGCTTCGTTTAAGACGTTTGCCAGACGTTGTTTGGCTCGGTCAAACGTCTTGACGGGAACGATCGCCCACATTGGCTTCTCCCAAAATAGTTGATAGATGCGGCTTACAGCCCCTATTCGCGTTCCTTGTTTGCGCACGCGACTGAGTTGCTGCAACCGTTTACGGGTGCTGAGCGGCCTATTCTAAGCTGCCAGTTCCCGCAAAAACCCGAGCGTATCGTTAGCTAACGACACGCGATCCGCCAACGTTACCATGATGGTATTCGTGACGATAGTTGGAATTCTTATTTGCTTAGCGTCGTTTTTGTCACTTTTGTCCAGCACAAAACCGTCAATCAAGCCCTCATAGTGCTGTGCAACCGCTGGTCCGGTGGCAGGGACCTGCAGTTCCTGCATCATTTTGGCGGCCGGACCCTTGATGGCGATACCCCCTACAATGGGTGAAACCGCGATTACCGGCAGGTTTGCCAGCGCGGCGCGGAAGCCACTGAGCGCCAGCATGGGGTCAACCGAGACGTAGGGGTTGCTGGGGCAGATGATGACCCCGTCGCAATCTGCCAGCCAGCTGCTGATGGCGGGGTTGAGTTGTGCTTCCCCAATACCGGCAAATTCAAAACTCTTGACTCTGGGCGCGCAGGCTTCGCGCACAAAATAGTGCTGAAAGGCCAGCGGACCGGTGTCACAGTGCACCACCGTGCGTACGGGATCGTCGCTCATGGGCACAACCTGATGTGTAATCCCCATCCCGCGGGTGATGGCGGCCGTGGCTTCGGTCAGGCTGGCACCCTGCTTCAGCAGTTCGGTCCTGCGCACATGCAGGGCCAGATCTTTGTCACCCAGGCGAAACCAGCTTTCACCACCGAGGGCCTGCAGGGTCTCGATAAACTGCCACGTTTCACCTTGCCGGCCCCAGCCCAGCTCGGTGTTGTTTTCCTGAGCCAGCGCGTAGGTGAGGCTGTCGATATCGGGTGAAATGTGCAGGCCGAGGTGCTCGAAGTCGTCGCCGGTATTCACGGCGAACAGCACCTCTCCAGCGCTGAGCACCTGGCTCAGCCCCAGGGCCAGTTTGGCACCGCCGACCCCGCCTGTAATGGCCAGAATTTTCATCAGCGGAACAGATCTTCGTCCAGCGGGCGGTTGATGATTGCGGCGGTTTGCATAGACGTCTGCCCGGTATCTTCCAGCGGCAGCCCACGAATCAGCGCAAGCGGGATTTTCTCGGTGGTTTCACCCATCACGAGTGTGGCGGCGGCCGCCAGAGCGTCCGCCCGGTTGATCAGGGTGACTTTCAATTCGCGGCCATAAATATCGGTGCCACCGCGATGGTCATCGAGTACGGTCAGGCCGGCACAGCCAATTGCCGCACCGATGGTGCCCATACGCCAGGGGCGGTTCTGGCTGTCGGTAATAATTACTGCAACCCTGACGCCGGTGAGTTCAGCAATGGCGTCAACCAGGCGCGCGGCGCTGGCATCCGGATCTCTGGGCAGCAACAGTGCCTGTTCCCCTTCGCCGTGATCAACGTTGGACTGGTCAATGCCGGCATGTGCGCCGACCAGGCCGAGTTTGTGCCGCACAATCAGCACGCCCACGCGTTGACGCAGGATTTCATCAGATTCCTGCAGAATCAGCTCCACCAGACGAGGATCTTTATCCGTCTCTTGCGCCAGGCTTTCCGCTCTGGCGCTGGGGGTGACGTCGGCCAGGGCCACCAGCTGCCCCTCCGCCTTGGATACCACTTTCTGCGCCACGCAGACGATGTCGCCATCCACCAGCGACAGTGACTGCTGTTTCAGGGTGTCCAGGATCAGTTGGGCCAGGTTTTCGTCGGGCTGCACCATGGGCAGCCCGGCCACTGGAACGACCGAAAAGCCGGTACTCATCCTGGCTTAGTGTTCCTGCCCGATGATTTTGATACCCGAGTGGGACACTTTGCCGCTGCGGTTGATCTGAATCAGGATTGAAGTCAGCGCTTCTGCTGCTGCAGAATTCGCCACTGGCCCGGCGTGCCAGCCTGTCATGCCGGCTTCTTCCGTCAGCTCTATGACCCGCTCGCGGGCGGCTTTTTTGTTCCCGCAGACCAGAACGTCACACTCAATCTCCACATCCTGCTGCAGCAGGTGGGCGGCGATGTTCTGGTAAGCCGTGACCACCATGACGTCTTCGCCCAGAAAATCCTGGGCGCGCTTGCCGGCGCTGCCTTCTTCCGGCAGTTGCACGGTACCTACCTTGGGCGGCACCAGAGGTACGGTCACGTCGATGAGAATTTTGCCGGACAGGTTGGCTTTCACGTAATCCAGTGTGGAAATCTGGTGTTCAGCAGGCACCGTGAGCACCACAATATCACCGGCAGCTGCCGCATCCAGGTTTTCCATGGCGTCTGCCGGCGTATCGGGGGAAATTTCCTGCAGTGCCGCCACGGCCGCCTGGGCTTTTTCCAGCGTGCGTGAGCCAATGACAATCTTGTAACCGGCTTTCGACCAGCGTATGGCCAGTCCGGTGCCCAGATCACCGGTGCCGCCGAGAATGGCGATTGTTTCTTTATCCGACATAGTTTTATTGCTCTTAAATTAGGATGGCGCGGGATTATGCCGTTTTTATACCTTGAATAAAAATCGAGGGTGGGCGAGCCTTAAGAAAATAATTTCGAATTGTTTCCATCTTAATTTCGGATTTTTTCCAAACTTATTCCAAACAGAGGGGGTTAAACCATGCGAATGGGTGTCATGATCGGCGCGGACGGGACCAACAATACACTGGACGATGTGGTTGCTGTAGCGCAAAACGTTGAGGCTGCAGGGCTGGATAATGTGTGGCTGGCCAATATTTTCAGCTTCGATGCCATTTCTACTTTGGCCATTATCGGCCGGGAAACTCAGCGCATCGGGCTGGGCACGGCGGTTACCCCCACGTACCCGCGACATCCCACGGCAATTGCCCAGCAGGCGCTGACCACGGCGGCAGCCAGTAACAATCGATTTACGCTTGGCATTGGCTTGTCTCACAAGCTGGTGATTGAAGATATGCTCGGCATGTCTTACGACAAACCGGCCCGGCACATGCGTGAATATCTGAGTGTATTGATGCCGCTGGCTCGGGGAGAACAGGCCAATTTTGCGGGCGAGCACTACAAAGTGCAGGGTGTTGCCCTGGATATTCCCGGTGCGGACCCCATGCCGGTGGTGGTCGCTGCACTGGGGCCGACTATGCTCAAGCTGGCGGCAGAGATGGCGGACGGCACCAACACGTGGATGGTAGGGCCGAAAACTATGGAAAGTCACATTATTGCGTCGATGCATGCAGCGGGAAATCCGGATCCGACCGTGGTGGCCGGCCTGCCCATCGTGTTGACCACCAATGTTGATGCTGCCCGTGAAACCATTGCGCAGACGCTGACCATCTACGGACAGTTGCCCAGTTATCGTGCCATGCTCGACCGGGAAGGCGTTGCGGGTCCAGCGGACATTGCGATTGTCGGTGACGAAAATACGCTGCGGGGCGAGATAAAGCGCTTTGAAGATCTTGGCGTGACAGATTTCAACGCCGCGATCATCAACGTTGAAGACGGCGCTTATGACCGCACGCTGGAGTTTCTTGCCAGCGTGAAAGGGTAAGAGGGTTCGGCGGCTGACGCGGTGCAGCAATCTCTACCGGACATGATGGTCGGGGTTGTGCGGGTGATCCTGCTGCGTGGGTCGCCGGAACGGGTACACTACTCCCGGCGGCGCTTTATTGTAACGCTGCTGTTGGCAGTGGCGGCCGCTGGCGCCGTGCAGGCGTTTTATTACTTGGACCATGTGGTCTTTATCATCCTGCGTATATTTGCTGAACTGACGATGTTCATGCTGGGCATGGTTGTGCTCACCGCCTGGGTGGCCCGTTTCCGGCTTGCGTATGTGATGTTGTTGCTGGTGCTGATCAGCCTCGGTCATGACCTTGTGTTGCTGGCGTTGGCGGTCGTTGGCCAGGTTACCGCGACGTTGCCATGGCCTGCCTGGGCTGGGTGGCCGGTGCATCTGGCGGCGTTGTATGGCGCCAGCAATGTGTTGTCCTGGGGGCTGCGTACCGGTCTGGTGCGGGGTGGGCTGGTGGCGCTGGGCATTGTGGTCCTCAGTCTCGGTATCGAGCTGGCTTTTCGCTGGCTGTACGACCTCGCCGCAGCCGGTTAAGCTCAGTGCATGGACTGGTTACTCACACATCTGGCCATGGCTCTCGATACTCTGCCGCTTGCAGGCCGGGTGATGCTGCTCGCCGGGCTGCTGAGTCTGGCGCTGGCCGGTCTAGCGCGCCGCTTGCTGCGGCCAGATGCGGATGACGGTGCTATCACTTATCAGCTCATCTATCTGAAAGGTGCACTGGTAACGCTGCTGCTGGTTCCAGCGCTCGTTTACCTCACCGGTTTTAAGTTGCCGGTGCACGTCACTGAATTTACTCAGTTCCATACCACCTGGCCGGCGGATGTTGCCCTGGGTCTGTTGTTTGCGTGGCTTCTGGGGGTGGTTTATCACCTCTGGTTGTTAGGTCGGGCGCATCAGGCAGAGCAACGGGTATTGGCTGCAGTGCAGGTTCTGCAGGACAAAGCCGGTGCTGAGACAAAGTTACAGAGTAGAGCGACACACTGGTGCCAGCGCTTGCGAATCACGCATCCGGTGACTGTGCTCAGCCAGGGGGGTGAACAACCCTGGCATTTGTGGCGACGCGTCCCGCACGGCTTATCGGTGGAGATGGTGATCGTGTTACCTGCCGCTGCGCGAAACTGGCCTGTGGGTGTCGTGGATAGCGCGTTGACCCGACAATTGGCGCAGAGTAAACAAGGGGTATGGTCCTGGCTGTTGTTCGCCAGGCTGGTGCAGGCTGTGTACTGGCCCATGCCCTGGGTGGCTGGCCTGGGCAACCACCTTAAGCAGCGTTTGCAAGTTGCCGGTAACAGCCTGGCAGCGGCAGCTTATCGCGATCCTTCTGGCTGGCGGCGCGATCTGCAGAATTATCGTAAACGTGCAGAAACGCTGGCCTCCGGTAATTTTGTCGGCAATGTGTTACGCCTGTCGATCAACGCAGATGCGGTATCGCCCGCACAGCGCAGCTTTCCGGCGAACAGGGCGGCGAACAGCACGGCAGTGCCTGCAGGTGAGCCCACCACTTTTGAAAACCGCTGGGCGCGCAGCAAAGCCCATTTGCGGGATAAATACCGCAGCCCCTACGAACAGGCTTATTGGCTGATTGCGGTGGCTTGTGTGGCGGTCAGTCTGGCTACCACACTGACCATTGTGCAGGCGCCACCGGAATTTGATCCGCAGTTCCTTGAGCTTAAGTGGCAGGATGGCCTGGCGCGGCGTTTGCACGATCAGCCATTGGGTCCGGAGGGTGTGCCTGCCGCTGGCGGAAGCGCTGCCCCGGCAGGCAGTGGTGATGGTTCCGGACGTGCGGCCGGCGCGGCCGCGCAAGACTGAAGCGTCAGCAATAATCTCCCGCCTGGGCAAAATAATCTTCCAGGCGTTTGCCGGGTTCGTCCGGATAAACGGTGGTCAGACTGCGGGTTTCGACAATGCGGTCGACACGGAAGTTGCGGAAATCCTGGCGCAACTCACACCAGGCACCGACTGCCCAGCTATACCCCCAATAGACCAGGGTGAGCGGCCAGACGATACGTTCCGTCGGCTCTCCGGCCGCATCGGTATATGAAATGTAGAGGCGGCGGCGCTCATTAATGGCGTCCCGCACAGCACCCAGCCTTTCGGTGGTCTGTTCCGACTGATAGCTGGCCATTTCCGGCACCACGACAGTTTGTGCGTGCAGTTCACCGCGCAGATTTTCCGGCAGAACCGCGTCTATTTTGTCCAGAATCCGCTCCGCGCCGGCGGCCAGTTCGTGATCCCCCCAGCGCTTGGCGACCTGGGCGCCAAATATCAGCGCCTGCAGCTCGTTCTGATCAAACATCATCGGCGGTACCTGGTAACCCCTGTGCAGCCGATAACCCACCCCGGCTTCGCCGTCCACCGGTACGCCGGATTCCATCAGGTTCTGAAGATCCCGGTAAATGGTGCGCTCGCTGACTTCCAGTTTTTCGGCCAGCGCCTGCGCGGTCATCACCCGGCCGCGGCCGAGTTGCAGGACAATTTGGAACAGTCTGTCTGCGGGTCTCATGCGCTGCATGGTATCAGCATCCGGTGCTTGGGAAAGATGCCTACTGACATAATGGTGTCAGTAGTGTTGGCCTGAAACCCCTGTTTTTATCGATTTTTTGAGGTGTCATCAGTTCATGCTGACACCACGTTGTCAGTAGATGGCAGCTATCATGTCGGCCTATTCACAGACAGGTCGGGGGTTGCAATGACACGCAGACAAACATGGACAGACTACGTCGCTCAGCACCTGGCACACGGCTGGACAATCTTTGCTGGGGCGTCTACCCGACGACAGTTACGTCGCGTGCGCATGTGGGGCGAAACACCGGGTCACCAACCGTTGGAAGGCGCCTGTGGTCAAGCTGGCAATGCCTGCGGCCGGGTGACGACTGAAGCGCCGTCCGACCCGTCATGAAGCCAGGTCGTTGCGGTACTTGCGGCCCTGGTAATCCGGGTCGAGCAGTTTTTTAGGGTGTTGCCCATCCACATAGCCCATGAAGCCCGGATCAATCACGTTGTAACCCAGCAAGTCCTGGATCGTGCTGCTGTATTGCCGCGCCAGATCCGGGGGCACCGCCAGCACCATGTTTTCGATCTGGCGTAAGCCCGGCGCACAGTACTGTGGCGTAATGGCCAGACGCGAGTGTTGACTGCGGTTGGCGCCACCACGATGCAGCAGCGTGCCATCAAAAACCAGCACAGAACCCGCAGTCATCTGCACTTTCAGGATGTCTTCTGCACGCGGTTGTCGCTCGCTGGTCCAGCGGTGGCTGCCCGGCACAACTTCGGTGGCGCCGTTTTCTGTGGTGAAGTCGTCAAATGCCCAGATGGTGCTGATGCCAAAAGGCTGGCGGGGTTTAGGTAGATTCAAGCCGCCAGCACCGTCGTCGATATGAAACGGTTGGGGCGTTTCGCCCGGATGTACCTGAATGGCTAAGGCTGCTGAAAGCAGAAAGTTGGGTGGCAGGAACTGGGCGACCAGTTCGAGAATCAGCGGGTGTTCGATCAACTCTGCCATGGCCGGCGACTTGGCCAGCACGGCATAGACCCGTTCGCTGTTGAGCCCTTCGAAGTCGTTGCGGCCCATCTTTTCGCGCTGCAGATAGGGCGCCAGATCATTGCGCACGCGTTGCATGAGCTCCGGACTCATCAGCTCCGGAACAATCGTGAATCCGTCTACCCGGATGTTCTGCACGTGTGGTTGAATGTCCGTCATGGGCCCTAACTTAATCGATTTACCTCTTCTTTGTAAGACGGGGGTTTGTAAGATTGGGTTTGTAAGACGGCGGGCTTGTAGAACTACGGCAATGTAGCATCAGGGAAAACATGGGAGGAAAGTATGCGTGATCTGACAGACAAAATAGCCTGGGTGACCGGGGCAGGCAGTGGCATTGGCGAGGCGGCGGCCATTGCCCTGGCCGCTGCCGGTATGCGGGTGGTGTTGTCCGGTCGCCGCACGGCGCTGTTGGAAGAGGTAGCGGAAAAATGTCATGGCCGCGCCTCAGTGGCCACGTTGGATGTGGCGAATAAAGACGAGGTGCAGCAGGTGACGGACAATATTCTCGCTGAGCACGGGCGTATTGATGTGCTGGTGAACAGTGCGGGCATCAACGTCAAAGACCGCAACTGGCATAATGTCAGTCTGGCGGACTGGGATGCGGTAATCCGGATTGATCTGGATGGGGCATTCTATTGCAGTATGGCCGTTTTGCCGGGGATGCGGGCGCAAGGTGAAGGTCTGATTATTAACATCAGCTCCTGGGCAGGGAAACATGTGAGCATTGTCACCGGACCGGCTTACACCGCTGCCAAACACGCAATGAACGCTATGAACGAAAGCCTGAACATGGAGGCCGGCCAGCATGGGGTGCGGGCGTGTGCGATCTGTCCTGGTGAGGTGGCAACACCGATTCTGGACAATCGACCCATACCGGTCAGTGCCCAGGAGCGGGCGCAGATGGTGCAGTCGGAGGATTGCGGCGAGGTGATCCGGTTTATTGCTCAACTACCGGCACATGTGTGTATTAACGAACTGACGATCAGTCCTACCTGGAACCGCGGCTATGTGGCTGCGGCTCGGGCGCAGTTACCGAAGGATTAAACCATCCTGCTCAATGCTGCTGCTATCGACTTTGTTACCGATTAAGCGCATCAATTTCTGGGATCAGTTTTTCCACCATTAAGCGGGTCTGCTCAATCATCTCGTCAGCGCCGCTGGCGATGGGCCGCAGGATAAACTTGTGTGCGCCGGCAGCATGAAAGTCATGCACCAGCGCCATCATTTCGGCCACCCCGCCAACGGCGGTGAAGCCACTGGGGTCTTTGCCCAGACGTTTGCTCAGCATTTCATTGTAGCGCTGTATGATCGGTTCGTCGGCGCTGCCAAAGCGAAAGCTGAACCCGGCGCCAAAATGATCATCATCAATTTTGCGGCCAAGTTCACCCGCCCGCTGTTTGATGGCGCTGATGACCGGTTTGATATCTGCCGCGTTTTCGATGCCCGCCTGCCAGCCGGTACCCCAGGCTGCGGTGCGTTCGATGGCTTGTTTGGCGGAGCCGCCCACCCACAAAGGCATGGGGTTCTGCAGGGGTTTGGGGGCAATGGTGGCTTCGTCCAGCGTGTAGTATTCACCCTGAAAGCTGACCTTATCCTCCTGCCACAGGCGCGACATAATCTGCAGGCCTTCGTCGGTCCGCTTGCCGCGGCCCTTGGTCGGCGTGCCCGTGGCGGTGAAATCCCGGGACAGCGCGGTGCCGACACCAAATGCGGGCAGCAGACGGCCGTTGCTCAGCACATCGATGGTGGCGCATTGTTTGGCCATCAGTACGGGGTGCCGCAGGCCCAGGCTGGCCACATTCATGCCGAATTTCAGTTTGCGTGATCCGCCTGCCAGGGCGGCCATCACGCTCATCACTTCGAGATTTGGCGCCGCGTCGATAATGCGGTCACTCTGCCAGATTGAGTCCACGCCACCGTTGTCGCAGATGTCGACCCAGCGCCAGAACCCACGGGCATCCTCAAAGGCAAAATTTGCTATACCAATACCGGCGCCAATCCCCATTAATTTATCCTGTCTGTTTGTTGTAGATCCATCATATCGCGCAAATGGTCGCCAAGGGTATTGCAGGCCCACACCGTGACGGCCAGCATGGTGCCGGGAAACAGCAGCAACCAGGGGGATGACTCCATGGTCTGTACACCGTCAGCAACCAGTACCCCCCAACTGGTGTCCGGTTCCTGGATCCCCAGCCCCAGAAAGCTGATGAAGCTCTCCGCCAGAATGACGCCGGGAATAGCCAGTGTGGTGTAGACGATGACCGGTCCGCGAATGTTGGGCAGCAAGTGATGCAGCAGGATGTGGGTGGTGGAGGCACCCATGGCCCGGGCGGCTTCAACAAATCCAGCGTGTCTGACGCGCAGAGTCTGGCCCCGCACAATCCGGGCGATGTCCAGCCAGAAGAAAGCCCCCAGCGCGGCAAACAACAGATAAGGATTGCGGCCGAACATGACCACCAGCAGAATCACGATGAGAATCAGCGGCAGGCTGTACATGGCGTCGACGAAGCGCATCATCAGCTGATCCAGCAGCCCGCCGGAATAACCGGCCAGCAGCCCCCAGGGCACCCCAATACACAGACTCACAGAAATAGCGATCAGCGCCACCAGCAGCGAGACTCTGGCCCCCTGCATGGTGCGCACGAACAAATCACGTCCCACCAGGTCGGTACCAAACCAGTGCCGGGCTGAGGGCGGTGCTTCCATGGCCTGCCAGTCCATTTCTTCCGCCTGCCACGGGGCGATTTCAGGACCCAGCAAAGCGCTCCCCAGCACCAGCAGCAACAGCCCGCCGGCGAGCCAGGCAGACCAGGCGGACCGCACAGAAGATCGCCGCAGCGTTGGATTTTGGTGTGTAGCCGTGGACATACTCAAGCGGCGCGGATGCGTGGATCCAGCCAGCCGTAAGCCAGATCTACCAGCAGGTTGAAAGACAGAATGGCGCTGGAATACACCACCACCACGCCCATGACCAGGGTGTAGTCCCGGGCCAGCGCGCCCTGCACAAAGTAGCGCCCGATGCCGGGAAGATCAAAAATCTGTTCGACCACCACCGAGCCGGTTAACAGACCGGCCGCTGTGGGTCCGAGAAAGGAGATCAGCGGCACAGCGGCAATGGGCAGCATGTGACGCCGGATTATGCGTGCCTGGCTCAAACCCTTGGCTCGAGCAGTGAGCACGTGGGTTTCTGCGGCTGCTTCAATCATTGCGCCGCGGATCAGACGGGCGACGGCCGCGGCGTACGGCAGGGCCAGCGCGATGGCGGGCAGAACAAAGTGCTGCAGGGAGCCGCTGCCCCCGGCCGGCAGCCAGGTGAGTATGACCGCAAACAACAAGACCAGCGCGGGTGCGGTCACAATGGTCGGCACTGCAATGGACACATTGTTCAGGGCCATGAGTGAGCGGTCCATGCCTGAACCCGGGCTTAGACTGGCGGCAATACCAACCCCAGTACCTACCAAGACTGCAATCGCCAGCGCGCTCAAGCCCAGCAATACACTGGTAGGCAATCCCAGCGCAATCAGTTCACTGACGGAAAAATCTTTCTGTCGGAACGAAGGCCCCAGATCACCTTGCGCCAGATTGCCCAGGTAACGCGCATATTGTTGGGCCAGCGGTTCGTCCAGGTGATAAGCGGCCTGCAGATTTGCCTCGATGTCTGGGGGCAGACGCCGTTCGCCGTCAAATGGTCCGCCTGGTGCAGCGCGCAGCAGAAAAAACACCGCGCTGACCACCACCAGAAAAGTGGCGAAAGCAAAAAAAGTACGCTTAAACAGGTAGCCGGCCATGATCTGCGCCGATCAGGGCCAGGAAAGGTAGCGCACTTGATGGATATCCCGCCCGTTTTCAAACCAACCCTGCAGCCTCGGGTCGACAAGGCGACGCACGCTGGTGCTGTACAGTGGAACTACAGCGTATGCGTTGACGACAATGGCTTCAGCAATCTGCAGCGCCTGGTTGCGGGCCGCGATGCTGGTCTGCGCCTGTGCGACCTTAAGCTGGGCGTCATAGTCGCTGTGTTCGAAGCGGCCGTAGTTGACGCTGCCGATATCAGATTGCAACAGGGTCAGATAGTGCTCCGGGTTGTTCTCTCCGACCCATCCAGCCCAGGCCACCTGAAAATTGCCCTGTCGCAGCTGGGCAAAATGGTTGCGCAGATCAGCCTGTTGCAGCACGGTCTGCACACCAAGCTGCTGCCACATACCGGCTATCGCCAGGTTGACCTTTTTGCCGTCAATGCCACTGACGTGACGCAGCTCCAAGCGCAGTGGTGCAGCTTTGCTATAGCCCGCGTCCGCCAGCAGTTGCCGGGCGGTGGCCAGACGTTCAGCGTAAGCAATATCCGTATGAGGCAGCTGCACGGGTTCGTAACCTTCAAGCAGCGCCGGCGCAAAACTGAATGCCGGTTTGTTCCCGCTGCGCAATACCTGGTCAGTGAGAATGCGCTGATCTATCGCCATGGACAGCGCCTGGCGCACGGGCAGCTTATCGAAGGGTGGTGTGCTGGTGTTGAACACCAGATACATCATCGACAGCAGATCCGACAGGCGCAGGCTGTCGGCCAGGCGTTCCCGCGCGTGACCGAGTTCACCTACCGGGAACGAACCAATGACGTGTAGTTCTTTGTTGCGGAAACGATTGTAGGCGCTTTGTTCGTTCACCACCGGGTGGTAGTACACTTCCTGTATGGCTACCGGTTCAATAAAGTGGGGATTGGCCAGCAAGGCCACATGCGCCTGGGGTTGCCACTCCCGAAGAGTGTAAGCACCGTTAGATACCCAGTTTGCAGCTTTCACCCAGGCGTCACCGTGGCGCTCAATGCTATGGCGGGGCACGGGATAAGCGGTGGGGTACAACAGACGTTCCAGCAGATAAGGGTACGGCCGACTCAGGGTCAGTATCAGCGTGTGCGGACCATCGGCACGGACTCCCAGCGCCTCCAGCGGCAGGTCGCCGCGATTCACCGCCGGTGCGTTATCCAGCATGTCCATAAAGTAGGCCAGTGAGGCCGCGGTGTCCGGATTCTGCAAACGCTGAAAGGCAAAGACAAAATCGTCAGCGGTCAAGCTTTGTCCATCCGACCACTTCAGATCAGTGCGCAGTTTGAATGTCCAGGTGAGACCGTCGCTGCTGGTGGACCAGGACTTGGCCGCTCCCGGGACAATGTTGCCCCTGGCGTCGAAAGTAGTCAGACCCATGAACAGGTCGTTGAGCAGCGTCTCTTCCAGGCGCAGATTGTACCGGTGTGGATCCAGCGTTTCCGGTTCACCCGCATTGGCCAGGCGCAGCACGCTCGACTTGGTCTGGGTATCTGCAAAGCTGGGTGAGGTCATGCTGCTGACGCCCAGAACAATAGCGCAGACACACGTCAGTTTGCGAACAAGCAGGGCGGGTGAACGTTTCATGGCGGGGTCCTGTGCATTGAACGCGCACCATACTAAAAGTACCCTGTCGGGAGCAAAATCCTCAACCGGCACATGATGAACCCCCGCACAGACTCCAGACTCCCAGTCAGACCTCCAGCGACCGATTACCGTGACTGATCTGGTGGCCGACGTTGGCGCCACCCATGCCCGCTTTCAGTTGTGTGATGAGGATGGCCTGCGGGGCGACCCGATTATTCTTCAGACGGCCGGTTACGCTGCCGTGCCTGACCTGCTTGATGATGTGCTGCGGTCGCCTGGCATGCAGGATGTGGCATTGGGCCGAGTGCTGTTTGCGGTTGCCGGTCCGCAAGCGCCTGCTGGCGGGATAACCGTCACGAATACCGGTCTGCTGTTTGACGCCGCACAATGCAGCGCACACCTTGAGGTGGATGTGCGCCTGGAGAACGATTTTTTTGCGCTGGCCCACGGTGTGCCACTGTTTACCGAATTGACCCAACTGGGCGGCGCGTCCGCACGGCCGGGCAACAAGGCTTTGCTGGGTCCCGGCTCCGGTCTCGGCATGGCCACAATTGTGCCCGTGGGCCCAGGTGGCCC
>JBCCUW010000040.1:0-15392 GCA_039196385.1 Pseudomonadota bacterium | reverse complement strand
GGCGCTGTTCAGCGAAATCTCTTGGACCAGGCGCAACCCCGCCGGTGCATCCAGCGCCTCGACGCTCAGGCCATTGTCCCGCGCCGTCCAACGTTCCAGCTGAAACTGGCCCGTCCAAGCCCGCCCGCCCGCACGGTGGCCCTGCAAGCCCGCATACCCGGGAAAACCCCGACCGTGCTCCGGGCAGGTGGACAGCGCAGCAGGCTCATCCAGCATACCGTGCCCAAGGGGTCGCTGGTTGAGCGCCACCAACGGCTGCAGTTCAATTTCAAGGGGTAAACAGGCACCCCAATACACCACAACAGGCAAGCGATCATCCTGGCTGGCCAGCACCATTGTCTGTGCTGGCGAGTCCAGGCGTGTGATCCGTGCGGTCACGGTTTATTTGCGCCGGACTTGCACCGGCAAGTGGGTATAACCATTCACAAACGAGGAAAAGGTGCGCTGGGGCTCATCCTGCACCTCAATCCGTTCAAATCGGGCCAGCACTTCTTCCCACAAAATACGCAATTGCAGCTCCGCCAGACGATTGCCCATACAGCGGTGGATGCCAAAACCGAACGACAGGTGTTGTCTGGCATTGGGACGCTCGATATCCAGTTGGTCAGGCTGATCAAATACTGCGGTATCGCGATTCCCGGAGGCGTACCACATCAGCACCTGGTCACCTTTCAACAACTGCTTACCGCCAATCTCACAATCCTGATTGGCGGTACGGCGCATATAGGCCAACGGCGTCTGCCAACGAATTACTTCAGCCACCATTTTAGGGATGAGATCAGGTCGGGCAGTGAGCTTGTCGTATTCTGGCGGAAACTTGTTCAGAGCATAGACACTGCCGGACATGGTGTTGCGCGTGGTGTCGTTACCGCCAACAATCAACAGTAGTAGGTTGCCCAGGTACTCCATGGGCGGCATGTCTTTGGTGTCTTCCCCGTGTGCCAGCATGGAAACCAGGTCATCCCCTGGATTCTGCAGCCTTTCCGCCTTCAGGCGGTTAAAGTACTCCAGGCACTCCAATAATTCTTCGCGGCGTTGTTCGGTGGATTCCACAATGCCACCGGGTTGGGGTATCGCAAAGGTGATATCGGACCAGCGGGTCAGCTTGCGCCGGTCATCAAAGGGAAAGTCGAACAATGTCGCCAACATCATGGTGGTCAGTTCGATAGAGACGGTTTCAACCCAGTCAAACGTCTCGTTCTCAGGCAGGCTGTCCAGCACATTACAGGTCCGCTCGCGAATCAGGCTTTCCATTTTCTTCAGATTACCCGGCGCAACCACGCCGACTACCGTATTGCGCTGTACATCATGCACCGGCGGATCCATGGCAATGAAAGTGCTGATATTCAGCATCCCTTCCGGTAGCTCAGCACCCACTGGAAAACCCAGGGTGATCCCCTGGGCGGAGCTGAAGTTCTGCCAATCTGTGTCGACCCGTTTAATATCAGCGTAGCGCGTGAGCGACCAGAAGCGTCCGGCAAGATCGGTTTCATTAAAATGCACCGGATCTTCAGCCCGCAGCCGGGCAAAGTACTCCGGCCAGCGGTGTTCACTGAACAGGCGCGGATTAACGGGGAGAATATCTTCCAGCGCAATCTGATCAGCAGGTGGAAGCGCGCCACTTTTTTCCGCCCCCGCCGCTGCGGGCATCCTGTTTAACTCAGCCTGGCCTTTATCGCTGGAGGCTGCTGCTTTTGACGTTGTGTTAGTCATTAACTGCCCACCTCCGCAGGTTTGTCACCAAACAGGTCCCGCTGGGCGCGTCGCCAGAAAACCAAGCCTATGGCGGCATTAAACAAGATAAAGAAGTTGTGCTGCACAAAACCGAACGCCGCCATCTGTCCTTCGTTATCCGGGAACAGAATCACCCAGAAGGTGATTGCCGCAGCACGCATCGGCGTGGGGATGGCCGCCGCAAAAAAGATCACCGGCAGATAGGGCCAGATGGACAGCGGGCTGGCCTCCACGCCAAACAGATTCAGCGCAGTGGCATACACCACCATCGCGGCAATCAACGCTGGCGAGCGGATGAGGAAAAACAGCAGATAATGTTTGGGCCTGGCCAGGCGAAACGCGTGGAGGATGCGCCGATCCGTAATGGCGGGCATCCATCGATATCGGAAGAAGGCCATCCACACCACCAGAAAAATGCCGCCGCCGATGGCGATATAGGGCACAAGGTCGAATGCCGCCGGCAGGGCGCTGCCACTGAAGGCATAACCCAGTGCTGCCCAGACCAACAGATAAAATACTTCACAGAACATGATGAACAGCATCACAGATCCCACTTCCCACCCAGGCACGTCGTGGCGCCTGTTGAGATAGTAAGCCATGGCACCTTTGCCCACCTGCTCGTTGAAAATGGAAATGATGTACGCGCTGGCGCGAATAGGCAGGATGTCGGTGTACTTAATGTCGGCAATAAACCAGCTGAGCGCCCGGGATAACACCAGCGTGTCAATGAGGAAGTAAACCAGCGAGTACGTGGCCATCGCCAGCAGCCAGCTGATCCAGTCCACTGACGCAAATACCTGGGCCATGTAAGTAACGACCGTCAAATTTTCCCGGGCCGCAGCTCCGGCAATACGGTAATACAGATAAGCAAAACACAGCACCGTGATCAGCATGAATACGATGCGGCCGATGGTTTTGGCCCGGCTGGAACCGGTCGGAGGTTGCCCGTTCTCTGGTAAGGAGTCTGGTAGGGTCTCTTGAGTCTGGTCAGTCTGGCTCATGATCTGCAGGGCACCTTTATGCGTAAGACTTTGAGTACGATGTTGAATACGATCAGTTGACCCCCGGCAGTATGGCCGAGCGCGCGATACCACTCAAGCTGCAAAAACCTCTCAGCTCAGCTACAGCAGTCCAAGTTCAGCCCGCACGCGCTGCTCATGCGCCCGCGCAGCCTGGGCCACAGAACCATGTGTACCCTGCTCCAGCCAGCGCCGGATACGCCCCGCGTCACCCAGGGGTGAGCGTTTGCCCAGGGAGTTGAGGAACACCACGGCCACTTCTTTGCCATCCATGGTGCTGACCATGACAAGACAACGTCCAGCTTCGGTCAGATAGCCGGTTTTGGTGAGTGATACATTCCAACGCCCGCTCCCCAACAATGGGTTTGTATTGCCATAACCCAGGCGATAACGGGGCTGACGAAAATTCACCGTGTACTGGCGTGTGGTCGAGAATTCGCGTATTTCCGGGTGTGCATGTGCCGCCACCAGCAGCCGGGAAAGGTCTCGGGCTGAAGAGCGGTTGCCCACAGATAAACCGGTGGGATCAGCAAACTGCGTATCGTCCATACCCAGGGCCCCAGCTTTCGCGTTCATTGCCTGCACCAAACCTTCAACGCCGCCGGGATAGTGTACCCCCAGGTTGTATGCCGCCCTGTTCTCTGATGACATCAGCGCTATCCGCAGCAGATCACTACGCCGCGCTTGAGAGTTAATGCGAATGCGCGAATAGGCGTTTTTGGTTAACTTGCCCTGCCAATCGGCAATGCTCAGCCATTCATCGAGGGGTAAATCGGATTCGACAACAACCAGCGCCGTCATGACCTTGGTCAGGGACGCAATGGGTAACACCACGTCTTCGTGCTTGCCGTACATCAGTTCACCACTGCGCAAATCAACCACCGCGGCACTGACAGACGCCAGCGGCACCGCAGACGCGTTATCTGCAGCTGCTTGTAACGGGAGAGTGAACGGGACGGCCAGAGCCAGGTAACAAAAGCATCGGCCAATTAGCCGCACTACAAGCCCGACCATAAGCCGGAAAACGGGCCGGGCGGCCACCATCAATAGTGTCATACAGGAACTTCCGGAACTCAATCAGCGCGTAGCCTACACCAAGACCCGCGCGAACCACACCCGGCTCAGTCCTGAGCAATCTGCGGATATCCCTCTGTAGCGGCCTCGCTGATCATACTGACATATTTGGGTCCGCCACCAAAATAAGCCTGATAACGCACCTTGCCTTCTTCGTGCCCGGCGACATTGGAATTGTAACCGGTAAACCAGCCACGGCTACGGCGGGCCAGCAATTTCTCATGCGCCGTGACCACGACCTCACCCCAAGCCTGTTCCGCCTCGGCATCTGCTTCAACCCTACTGATCCCGGCATCCCGAATGTACGTCATGAAGTCTGTTGCCCAATCTACGCCCGCTTCGATAGCGCGCGGAAAATTGGTTGAGCCGGAAACACTCTGCGGCCCGGCAATCATGACAAGATTGGGAAAGCCGTGGCTCATCAGCCCAAGATAGGTGCCAGGCCCGTCGCGCCATTTATCCCGGAGCGTCTGGCCGTTAACCCCGCGTATGTCCATGCGGTCGAAACCACCGGTGATGGCGTCGAAGCCGGTTGCGTAGACAATGATATCCAGCGGAAAGTGCTCTGCTGTTGTTTCAATACCTTGTGCGGTCAACCTTTGAATAGGGGTGGCGGTAATATCCACCAGGTGCACATTGTCGCGGTTGTACGCTTCAAAGTAGTGGGTCTCCAGCGGCAGGCGTTGGGTACCGAAACCATGGTCCGTGGGAATCAGCTTAGCGGCCACCTCCGGGTTGGTGACTCGTTGCCGGATACGCCCGGCAATGTAATTCGAGATCTCCTGATTGGCTCGCTCATCAGTAAAAATTTCCGGAAAGTTGCCCGCGAGTATGGCAAACCCCGGCTTGGCGTACAGCTCATCCCAGAAAGCGGTCCGCTGTTCGGAGGTCAGATTCCAGAATCCGCGTCGGTCCGGCACATGCTCAAAGCCATTGGGTGACAGGGCACAGTTGCGGAATATCTCATCGTAGCGCGCGCGGATTTCGTGCATTTCAGTCGCGGAAATCGGGGAATTGTTTAAAGGCGTACTCCAATTCGGCCGCCGCTGGAACACAAACAACGATTCCACTTTGTCCGCAATCTCACTGATCACCTGAATACCGGTGGCACCAGTACCGATGACCCCTACGCGGCGCCCTTCCAGGCTGACCGGCTCTTTGGGCCAATGGTAGGTGTGGAACGATTGACCGCCAAAGTCTTCCATGCCCGGATAACGCGGCAATGTTGGTGCTGACAGCACGCCAATACCGGTGATGACAAACTGTGCCGTGTACACCTCACCGCTATCCAGCTGCAGTTGCCACAAACGTTCTTCTTCCTGCCACGCCATTGCGCCCACGCGCGCGTTGAAACGCATGTGCTGACGCAACGCAAACTTGTCGACCACGTAATTCAGATAACGCAGATTTTCGGGTTGCGAAGAAAAACGTTCCTGCCAGTGCCATTCGTCCAAGAGTTCTTTGGAAAATGAATATCCATAGGTATAACTCTCTGAATCAAAGCGTGCGCCGGGATAGCGATTGCGATACCAGGTTCCACCGAGATCGTCATCCGCTTCGAGCACAACCGCATCAAAACCGGCGTCAACCAGGCGTTTGATCTGATAGATGCCGGAAACTCCGGCACCCAACACAATAATTTCGTGATGTGTCACTTTCTATACCACTACTTATCCCAAGAGGTCATTCTGAACTAAAACTGAAAACTCACAGTGGCGCCATAAGTCCGTGGCGGCAAGACCGATCCAACCCGTAAAGAATCGTATAGTGGCGCGGTGATGATGTTGTTTGAGATTATCTCTTCATCACTGAGATTGCGCCCCCAGACACTGACCATCCAGGTACCATCCTGAAACTGGTAATCGATGTTGGCGTTGATTAGTTCATACGAATCCTGACTGGCGTCGTTCCGGTTCCACTCGGTAAAAAACACCTCATCCTGATAATACCCCTCTAAACGCAGGCGAAGCAGCCCTGAACTCACATCGGTTGCGTAGTTGATACCGAGTTTTGCGGTATATTCCGGCGCGTTCGGCAGTGTGTTGCCGCTGAGATCTGTTATCGCAAACCCGTTGGCATAGTCGCCGTTAAAAAACTCCTGGTACTCCGCACTCAGATAGGTTGCAAAAAAGTCCACTGACACACCATTGTCAAAACTGGCGTCCAGCTCGAGTTCCACGCCATAGTTTTCCGCCTCGGCAGCATTAATCGTAGAAACCGTACTGGTCGCATCAACGAAAGAAATCTGCAGATCTTCATATTCATAATAGAAAGCAGCCAGCGAGTAGCGCAGTTGTCCATTTGCGGTACTGCCCTTAACACCAACTTCGTACGCGTCAACAATCTCAGGATCAAGTGGCGGGCTCAGGCTTCCAGTATTGATGACGCCGGATTTAAACGCCCGCGTGTATGTCAAATACATTAAGGTGTTGTCATTCGGCTCATACTGGACAGTAAAACGCGGTGTGACTTCATCCCAATCCTCATCCTGGTCGGTATCTACGTTCAGCGCGAGCGCATCAAATATAAAGGCGCCGGTGCCATCGCGTTCTTCATAGTTGTAGCGCAGGCCCGCAATAATCGACCACTGGTTGTTCAAGGCATAAGTCGCCTCAGCAAAAACCCCGTACGCCGTAATATCCACATCGCCATCCTGCAGATAAGCACCGCTGTTGAGTGCATCACCCGCTGGGGTACCACAGGTTGCCGGTGCCAGCAGAAAGCAGATGTTCGTCAGTGGTACAAACACTTCGCCGAATAACTCTTCTTCGAAGTACATGGCGCCCGCGACAACATCAAGTTTGTCAGCGGTGTAGTTCAGAATAAATTCCTGACCAAACGAGTCGCTCTCTTCCGTGTAATTGTTCTGTCCGAACAGATTCACATCGGTCGAATCCAGATCATCACGCAAAAACCGATCCAGGTTCTGCACTGAAGAAATCGAGCGCAGGCTCAGAGTATCCGAGAGATCAAAATTCAGCACCAGGCTGGCGACGTAGGCATCCCGCTCGTTAATGGCCTCCTGGTCCGAGTTGATGTCATACAGATCACCGCCAACCATATCAACGGTCTGTCCACCCAGAATGGGGACTGCCAATGGCACGGGTGTTGAGGTGCCCGCTGAAGGTCCAAAGTAGTGGAAGGCAAAATTGTTATCGTCTTCTTCATAGTACTGGAATGACAACGTCGCATCCCAAGCTGCATCCGGGGAGTACTGCAGGGTGGCGCGATATGCTTGCGCATCGCGATCGTCCACGTCTGCCCCACTGAACAGGTTTTCACCGTAACCGTCGCGTTTTTCCAGCTTGGTAGCCAGACGCAGCGCCAGATTGTCAGCCAGTGGCAGGTCCACCGCACCCTCAAAAATACCGAGGTCATAGTTACCCGCAGAAAATTGAGCATACCCGGCAAGTTCATCACCCGGCTTGTTGGTCACCATGTTAATCGCACCGGCGGTAGCACCACGTCCGTACAATGTCCCCTGCGGCCCGCGCAATACTTCGATCTGTTGCAAGTCGAACATGCCCATCAACTGTGCTGCGGGACGCGGAATAATCGCACCATCCTGCAGAAAGGACACCGCACCCTCACCACCAATATCAATGCTGGTCATGCCGATACCGCGCATAAACACACGGGCAAAACCAAACTGATCACCAATGGACAGACTGGGCACATCCACATTGAGATCACGCACACTCTCGATGCCACCGGCACCCACATCCTCACCGCTGATCACATTTGCCGCCCCAGCCAGGTCTTCAAGCTGCACTGAGCGTTTGGTGGCAGTCACTACTATTTCTTCAATGACTTCTTCTGCGGCTGCGGTCGCGACCATACTCATCGTCGACAACAGAGCACATAAAATTCGTGTTGTTTTCATCTCTCTCCTCACTATCGCTTAGACAAACCAAGACAGGCGCAGCGCACCTGCACTAGCTGTTTTTCAGCTTTTCTTTTTTGAACTTGATATTGGCCACCCTGCGGTCCCAGGTATCTTGCGTTACCCCCTGTTCGCGAAGCACGTGTTTCATGACTTTGGCGGATGGCGTTTTAGGCAGTTCATCCATGATCCTGACGAAGCGCGGCACCATAAAATAAGGCATGCGTTCACCCAGGAAGTGCATCAACGCCAGCGGATCAAGGTCATGCTCCGCGACCGGAGCCACGGCAATCATGACTTCATCTTCTCCGACGTCACTGGGCACTGCATAAGCGGCCGCTTCCTGCACTGCCGGAAAAGCGACCACCTCAGCTTCAACCTCGAATGACGAGATGTTTTCGCCGCGGCGGCGCATCGCATCTTTGCGTCGATCGACAAAATAGAAATAGCCTTCAGCGTCTTGACGAAAACAATCACCAGTGTGAAACCAGCCATTGCGCCAAGCTGCGGCGGTCGCCTCCGGATTCTTGTAGTAACCGCTGTTCATCCCCCAGGGACGATCGGTACGTACAATCATTTCGCCAATCTCGCCCTCTGCCACTTCGCAGTCGTTATCATCAACGAGGCGCACCTCAACCCCGGGACGTTGTTTACCGCAGGTGCCACGTTTCACCGGGTTGGGCTCAGAAACAATCGGCGAAGAAATTTCGGTCATATTGAAGATGGTGTAGACATCGGTCCCGAAGCGCTCATGGAAATCCACGGAGGTTTCGGTGAGCGGCACCATAAAAGCCACCCGCACCTGGTGCTGCTTATCTTCGGAGCTGGGGGGCTGCTTCAGCAAAAAGGTACTCATCACGCCCAGAAGAAACACCGCAGTGGTTTGTGTCTCACGGACAAAGGGCCAGAATTTCTGGGTGTCAAAACCATCCATCACCGCGATCGACCCACCCCGTACCAGCATGACAAAAATAACGCCCATACCGCCGATATGGAAAATCGGCATGTTGATCAGAAAGCGATCTTCTCCGGTCACAAAATGCCAGGTTTCAGGACCGGCGTTGGTGAAAATATGCAGATAAGACGACAACACCCCTTTGGACGGTCCGGTTGTGCCGGACGTGAAAATGATGGACTGTACATCCCAGGGTTCGATGGGTTGATCGAGGTCCGGCAGCTCAGCGTGGGATTGGGCAGCGTCCGCGTACGCACTGCTGGTCAAACCCGTGTCGACAAGTTCACCCACACAGACGACGCGCTTAATTCCTGCGGTATCAACCTCCGCAAGGCGGCTGAGTAACTGGCTATGGGCGACCAGCAGGCGCGCATCCGACGTTGCAAGAACGTGTGCAAGCACTCGACCTTTGTAAGCCGTGTTCATTGGCACAAACACAGCACCCAGATAGTTGATCGCCAGGAAGGTGAGAATGGCCTCTTTGCTGTCGAACATCCAGACAGCAACATGGTCGCCGCGGCCAACACCGGTTTCAGCGAAACCTGCGGCCAGTCTCTCGACCTGGGTCAGCAGAGAGCGATAAGTCCAGCTTTCGCCATCGGCAAAAACCGCAAAAGTTTTGTCAGGCTGGTGTTTGGCCCAACGCTGCAGCACATAACGGGTAACACAAGTGTCGCGAGATGGAATCCGCGGATCGGAAGTGGCTTGCATATAGTGTCTCGCTTAAGTCCCAGTTAAACGCTGGGCCCGTCTACCGGTGCCGGCAGTCGGGGATCAGCGCGCTTGACGACAATGTCAATCATGGCAATGGTGTGCGCGATAATTTCCGTCGCGCTGCGCTTGCCGCGCGGCGAATACCAGAACGAGACCCAGGTCATCATCCCGGCGACGGTTGTGGCGGTCAGTACGGGGTCTTCAATAACAAACTCTCCAACCGCATGGCCCTGCTGCAGTATCTCGGCAAGACGATGGTCAAACAGTGTCCGTAACTCGCGTATCTCACGCGCTTGTTTTGGCTCGAGGTTTTTCTCCTCGCGCTCATACACCACGATATATTCCTGATAATCAATGATGATGCGCAGCACCCGCTCGGACACCAGGCTGAGTTTCGCTGCCGGTGAAAAGTCCTCCTGACAGACTTCATCCATGGCTGCAAGCGATAGAGATATACCCGTACGACAAATTTCGTAGAGCAATTCGCTTTTGTTTTTATAGTACGAATAGATGAACGGTTTGGTGACATCCAATCGCTCTGCAATGGCATCAATGGTGGTGCCGGCATAACCGTTTTCATAAAACAGGTGGGTGGTTTCTTCGCGGATACGACGCCGTTTGAAATCAGATATTTCGTCTTTCAGTCCACCACCCACAGTTTGTGATTTTGTCATCGGTGCAGACCTAGCGCGCCAGCTCAAGAATCTGGCGAATGTCCGCCGCCTCTTCGACCGTGCGCGGATTGGTCCGCGCCCAGAAGTCCAACATGGTGAACTCTGCAATGTGGTCAAACTGATCTTCGCTAACATCCACCGCAGCCAGTGATCTGGGCATTTCCAGGCTGCTGATAAATCTGTCCACCAACTCGCTGGCGGGCGCGGCACTGTCGCCAAAACAGGCACTTATGCGGGTTTGCCGGTGACCGTTCGCAGGCTCGTTAAACTGCAGGACCGCAGGAGCCATGACGCAGGAGCAGTAGCCATGCGGGACATCTGCAGTGCCACCCAGAATGTGTCCGATTGCATGACTTGCACCCATCGGCACGCCGCCGAGAATGGGTAACATGGATTGCCACGCACCAATCTGACAGCGCAGACGGGCATCCATGTCGTCCGGGTTGGCCTTGACCGCAGGCAGCGCCTGGCTGAGCAAACGTAAGGCGCTTTCCGCAATACCATCGCTGAAGTGATCTGACTGTAGAGACCCCAAAGTCTCAAGCGCATGATCTAAGGAACGCACCCCTGTTGATGTCCACAACCAGGAGGGTGTGTGGCGGGTCAACGCCGGATCGAGAACAATACTAACCGGGGCCATAGCAGGGTGTTCGAAGCCCTGTTTATGGCCAACCACCTCGTCGGTCGCCCCGGACAGTGGATTGAACTCACCACCCGACAATGTCGTTGGACAACAGATCACCCGTATGTCAGGGCCATCAAATTCAGGCTTCACGGTTTCACCCGCGTCGTTTACATAGACATGGTAGGGCTCCATGTCGTCGTGTTCGCGCAGATCATATTTTAATGCCAGCGGAATAATCTTGCCGGCATCTGTCACCGAACCGCCACCTACAGTGACGACCAGATCGCAGTTCACTTCGCGTGCGCGCGCAGCTGCTGCCAACACCGCAGAGCGCGGTGCGTGAGGCGGGATACCATCATGCACGGCGGCCACTCTATCCCCAAGGGCTTGCTCGATACGGGCAATTTCATCCGTTTGTGTCCGCAGAGAGTGACTGACCAACAAGAAGATACGTCTGGCCTGAAGCCTTTCTGCTTCTTCCAGCAGTGCCTGCGCCGCCGGTTGCCCCATATGAACCCGCTCCGTACAGGTTAACTGCAACGTGGATGTCTGCATGATGAAATCTCCCGGAATCACCGCCCTTCTACTAGATAGTACCCAAAAAAACCCATCAGTCAAATAAATATAACTCCAGTATTTATCTAGCAAACAGAGGCTTCAGACGCTTGCGCAAACACGCAGGCGCCCGCTACGCGTAAATCAGCGAAATGTGGGTACGGGCAATTTGAGTTGTAGAGTCGATTAGGGCCACCACCGCGATTGGCGGCGGCCTGGAAGAACGGATTATCGTCGAGGCATCACAAGTAGTGGTGCGCTCTGGCGTATTTGAGCAAACGCCTAGCTGAGGCCGCGGCGCTCCATTTCTTTCTGCATGCGCTCCGCATCAGCTTCGAGCAGCGGGCCACGCTCTTCCTCGGTTAACTCGCCAGCTGTGTCTTTTGCCATCTTGTCGCTGTCCAGCATAATCCATTTTTCCGGCACAATTTCGATGACCACTCGTAATGGAGAGTTCAGGCGCTCAACAAAGCCATCAGCCTGCGCTTTTTCCTCCGGGGTCATCTCACCTTCTTTACCTGCGCGAGTGTATGGACCATAAGCCAGTGCCGGATAAAACCACTGTTTGGTTTCTTCATCGTCATGAATAATGGCCCGACCTTTAAACGTAATCGCCCCGTTAGGCCCATTCGGGGCAGCCACACCACTGACAACCACAGAACAACGCGGGTCGCGACGGATGGCAGAAACCCGATGGCGATGTGCGCCGCAGGTGATCCAACCCCGACCATCACGCCACACAAAGGCATGCACAACACCAACGGGCCAACCGTCTTTGGTGGACCAGTTGAATACACATTCACCGGCTTTGCTGAGCAGTTCTTCACGTGACTCTTCAGTGAACGGATAAATCGAGACAACCTCGTGTTCTTTGCTGGACATGTCTTACCTCCCTTAAAGTATGCAAACATAATAGCGCAGAGCCTTCAGCCCGTACCAGCTCGACCGGCAAACGACAGGCAAACCGGGAGTCACTGTGATACTTTGCCTGACAACACATGGGGCGAGTACGGAGACACAGCAATGCAAGCAACTCTGAATGATCTACTGTGGATGTGCGGCGCCTGGATAGGCGCGCTGGGTCCCCAAGCCATAACGGAAGATTGGAGCGATCCCAGCGGCGGTACCATGTCAACCATGGTGCGCTTGTCCAGTCCGAGCGAAACGCTGATGATTGAACTGATCTCTATTCGCGAAGAAGGTGATTCGCTGATCCTGCACCTGCGCCAGTTCACCCCGGCCCTGCAACCGGTTCTGCAGCAGGACATGCCACTGCATGCCCTGACGCAGGACAGCGTCGAGTTCATTGCGCCCGCTGGCAGCGGCATCAGCAAACTGGCATACCGCAGGGTCAGCGCTACGCAGATGCATGTTGATGTCACCACCGCTGACGGCACCGTCCTTACCGCAGAACTCGCCCGCCCGAATAACCGATAAATTAGCCCAATACCAGGAGAACTATGATGTCCGACACCTTGCAGAACGCCTTCAATGTCATGCAGGCCCGCATTGGCCAGCAAACCTCGCAAAGTGAATGGTTTGAGGTCACCCAGCAACGGATTAATGACTATGCTGACGTTTCCATGGACCACCAGTGGATTCACGTCGATGTTGAGCGTGCCAAACAGGGCCCGTTCGGTGCACCCATCGCGCATGGCAATCTGACCCTCGCGATCATGGGGCACTTACCAACTGCCTCGGTGGCTGACGGTCCACCCATCGAGGGCCAGAAGCTCGGCATCAACTATGGTTTTGATCGCATTCGCTTTCCGTCCCCGGTACCCGCTGGAACAAAAATTCGCGCCACCAGCACGCTGCGCCGCGTGGAAATAAAGGGTGAAATGCTGGAAACCATGAACGAAATAGTGGTTGAAGCCGAGGGCAGTGATAAGCCCGTGTGTGTGGCCGAAAGTGTGGGACGTATGGTGTTCTGACGGGGTTGTTATCTGGCGGTAAACCCGCCATCAACCACCAGTTCCGTACCGGTAATAAAACTGGCTTCATCTGAGGCCAGAAAGACAATGGCATAAGCCACTTCTTCTGCACGACCCAGTCGGCCCAGTGGAATCTGCCGCTCCCGCGCGGTGATGGCCCGCTCACCATAGCGAGCCTTGTCCGCATCAAGGATCGGTGTGTCGATTGAACCCGGGTGGACCGAGTTCGCGCGTATCGGATAGCCACGCTCTGCACACAACAAGGCAACCGACTTTGTCAGATTCCGCACTGCGGCCTTGGCAGCCCCATACGAGGCATAATTAGACGCGCCAATCATTCCGGCAACTGAGGACAGGTTAACAATCGCAGCTGACTTGCTGCGCTGCAAAAGCGGCAAAGCATGTTTGCAACCCAATGCCACACTGTCAGCAACAACCGCATGCACGTGCCGCCAGGCATCCAGCCCCAGGTTTTCGATATTGTCGTGAGGAGATATGCCCGCATTGTTCACCAGAATATCCAGACAACCGCAGGCCGAATCAACGGTTTGCACAGCAGCTTGCCAGTCGCTTTCCAGGGTCACGTCCATGGCGACAAAGTCGCCACCGACCGTTCGGGCCGTGTTTTCACCGCCCGCGACATTAATATCTGCACAAAAAACCCGTGCACCTTCTTGACTGAGCAGCGCTGCGGTCGCCCGGCCAATACCTGATGCAGCGCCAGTCACCAGTGCAGTTTTACCGGCCACCCTGCCCGCCCTGTTAAGATCGCTCACGGCCGGGCCAGCCGGGTTAGTGCATGGACAGGCATCAAGACTGGTTAAACTCAGGCTGGCGCTTTTGCATAAACGCCAGCATCCCTTCGCGACTGTCAGCTGTACCCATATTCGCCTTCACGCCCTGCCGTTCCAATGCCAGCAATTCGTCCAGGCTTTTGTCTTCGCTGTCCACCAGCGCGGTCAGCATAGCCTCGACCGCCAGACGCGGCTGCCGGGCCAATTCTTCAGCCAGATCAATCGCCGCTTGCTTCAGCTCCTCCAGCGGCCACACTTCGTGCACCAGCCCAATCTCCAGCGCACGCGGGCCGGAGATTTTTTTAGCTCGCAAAATCATATCCAGGGCAGCTTGCGCACCCACACATTTGGCCAACCTGGCGCTCCCACCCCAGGCCGGTACCGCGCCGAGATCCAGTTCCGGCAGGCCAATGCTGGCGCCTTCCGTTGCGGCGAGGCGAAACGTACAGCCCAGCGGCAATTCCAACCCACCGCCCAGACAATAGCCGAACAGCGTGACCACCGACGGTTTACCCAGGGTTTCAATCCGGCGGATTAAAGCGAGGCGCTGATCAAAAAAAGCATCGGGGCCGCCCGCCTTTTCCAGACCGCTCTGCATTTGTTTGAGATCCATGCCCACAGAAAAATTGCTGTTACCCGCAGCCGTAATAACAAAGGCGCGAATATCGTTGTCCTCGGCAATCTCCTCAATCACTTCGCTCAAACGATCAATATATTCGAGCGTCATGCGATTTAAGGGATCATCGTTGGTTGTGATAATGGCAATACCCGTATCGCGCTTTTCTACCAGCAGCGGTGCTTTTTGTTTGTCCGACATAATCTGTAATCCTCTGTAACGGCTCTGCTTAGTAGCCTTTCATTTCATCAGCGGCGAAAGGTTCCTCCGGCGCCAAGCCAAGAATCCGGCTCAGCAGCGTGTTCATCGTATACGGATCGTTGTCGAACCCACCGTGGGTCGTGGCGCGAGTTTGCCTGCCACGCCCGTTAGACACTATGAAATTCGGCCGCGGCGCAGCGGACAATGCGTCCGCATGTTCCTGAATACCGAGTATGGGTTTACCCCGCTCCCTTTCCAGCGCGTTTGACACCAAATATAGCAGCGACTTGCGATACACCTTGACCACATCGTCATCCAGCTCGAGCTTTTTGGACAGATTAAAAATGTCCAGTCGCGGTAGCCGCGTACCACGGTGGTTAGGCCGCAGTCGACGGGCATAGTGCTCATCGTAAAATTCCAGCGTACAGGCAGGGGCAAAGAGCGTGCAACTACTGATCATGCTGTAGCGCTTCAGCTTGTCCAGCGCAGCTAATAGATGACCAATCAGAACCGCACCGGTACTGTGGCCCACCAGATGAAACTGCAAACCGGTGTCTTTCAGTGCGTCCGCAAAAATTCTGATCGCATCCAGGCCATCCGGCGTCCCACCCGGC
>JBCCUW010000039.1:0-15467 GCA_039196385.1 Pseudomonadota bacterium | reverse complement strand
CATCCGCCCGCAGCAGTCATATAATGACGGCTCTAAACTCAGCAAGGCGCTCGCTTGAGCAGTAATGATTCTAACTCCAGAGTGCTCTCTGGAATGCGTCCCACGGGGAGGTTGCATCTTGGCCATCTGCATGGGGTGCTGAAAAACTGGGTAACGCTGCAGCACGAATACGAGTGTTTTTTCTTTGTTGCGGACTTTCACGCTCTCACCACCAACTACGATGCGTCGGAAAATGTTGAGCAATTCACCTACGACACGGTGGTGGACTGGCTTGCGGCGGGGGTGAATCCCGGCACCGCCACGATTTTTGTGCAAAGCCGGGTGCCCGAGCATGCGGAACTGCACCTGCTGCTGTCTATGATCACCCCGCTCAGCTGGCTCGAGCGGGTGCCCAGCTACAAAGATCAGCAGCAGAAACTCAACGACAAAGACCTGGCCACCTATGGTTTTCTTGGTTATCCCTTGCTGCAAGCGGCGGACATTCTCATGTACCGCGCGGGTTGGGTGCCGGTAGGCGCGGATCAGGTTGCCCATGTTGAGCTCACCCGGGAAGTGGCGCGTCGTTTTAACCATATTTATGGCCGTGAGCCGGGCTTTGAAGAGCATGCCAAAGCGGCGCAAAAGAAGATGGGCAAAAAAGCCGCGCGCTTGTATGGCGAGTTGCGCAAGGAATACCAGGAGCGCGGTGACGCGGAAGCACTGGAGCGTGCCCGGGCCCTGCTGGCAGAGCAGCAGAATTTGTCCATTGGTGACCGCGAGCGGTTGTTCGGCTATCTGGAAGGCAGTGGCCGGATTATTTTACCCGAGCCGCAGTCATTGCTGACTGAAAGCGCCAAGCTGCCGGGACTGGACGGCGAAAAGATGTCCAAGTCGTACAACAACTTCATTTCTCTGCGCGAAGCGCCGGACGTGGTGGACGAAAAAATTCGAACCATGCAGACCGATCCGGCCCGGGTGCGGCTGCAGGACGCGGGTGAGCCGAATAACTGCCCGGTGTTTGCACTGCATGAAGTGTATTCAGACAGTGAAACCAAAGACTGGGCCGCCCAGGGCTGCCGCTCAGCAGGGATAGGCTGTGTCGATTGCAAAAAGCCGCTGATGGAAGCAATTAACGAGGAACAGGACGAATATCGTCAACGGGCGCAACAGTTTGAAGACGATCCCGACCTGGTGCACGCCATTATTCAGGAAGGCTCAGACAAAGCCCGGGCTGAAGCACGGGAAACGCTGGAAGATGTGAAAGAAGCGATTGGCTTGATGCGCTGATGAAGGCTACTTTTGGATGCCATAGCGAAGACTCTGTTAGCAAGGACTCTGTAAGTAAGGACTCTGTTAGTAAGGACTCAGTTAGTAAGGACAATAGATGAGCGATCAACCCAGCCAGCTGCAGCAGGCGCGCGATGCCAACAGCAACACCATTGCGCTGGTGGAAGGGGCATCGGTTGAGGAACTGCCCAAAGATCTGTACATACCCCCGGAAGCGCTGGAAGTTTTCCTCGATACCTTTGAAGGCCCGCTGGATCTGCTGCTGTATCTCATTCGGCGGCAGAACCTGGACATTCTCAATATCAAAGTCGCGGAAATCACCGAACAGTACATGCAGTACATCGATCTGATGCACGCGCTGCAGCTGGAGCTGGCGGGGGAGTATCTGGTCATGGCAGCGATGCTGGCAGAAATCAAATCGCGCATGCTACTGCCGCGACCGGACAGCGTTGACGATGAAGAAGGTGATCCACGCGCCGAATTGATTCGCCGTTTACAGGAATACGAACAGATTAAGTCTGCGGCGGAAGACCTCAGCGACATCCCCCGCATGGAACGCGATATTTATCTGGGTGCAGCGGCTAAACCGGAGTTGGTGCGCGAGCTGGCAGAACCGGAAGTGGACTTCAAAGAAGTGCTGCTGGCCCTGGCCCGAGTGCTCAAGCGCGCGGAAATGTTTGCTTCGCATGAGATCCAGATGGAACCGCTGTCAGTACGCGATCGCATGGGCGAAATTCTCTCCCGGGTGAATCAGGAATTTGTCTCTTTTCACCTGTTGTTCAGAGTTGAAGAAGGGCGTATGGGCGTGGTGGTCACCTTCCTCGCTATTATGGAACTGGTGCGCGAATCGTTGCTGGAATTTGTCCAGAACGAACCGTTTGCCCCCATTCATGTCAGAGCTGCTCAGGGTGCGGTGGACCGGGGTGCCCCGGTGTTCAACACCAACTATGGCGGCGAAAGCGATCAAACCGAACAGGAGTAACTGTGGCAGCACAGCACATTGAACAGGCCCAGATCGAACAGATTGTTGAAGCAGCGCTGTTAGCCGCTGACGGACCGCTGACCGTGGCCAGCCTGGTGAAGCTGTTTCAGCCGGGTGAACTGGACGAAGAAAACGGTAGCAAACAGATCCGCGATGCCATTAAGTCGCTGCAGGAACAATGTGCAGAGCGCGGGGTGGAGCTGCACCGGGTTGCCTCTGGTTACCGCTATCAGGTGCGCCAGGAATTCAGCCCCTGGGTCAGCCGCTTGTGGGAAGAAAAACCACCCCGCTATACCCGCGCGCTGCTGGAAACCCTCGCGCTGGTTGCTTACAAGCAGCCGGTGACACGTGGGGATATTGAACAGGTCAGGGGGGTCAGCGTCAGTCAAAATATTATGCGTACCCTGTTGGAGCGCGACTGGGTGCGGGTTGTTGGTCAGCGGGAAGTGCCGGGCCGACCCTCGTTGTATGGCACCACTAAGGCGTTTCTCGACTACTTTAATCTGAAAAGCCTCGAAGAATTACCGCCGTTGGCGGAAATTAAAGCCATTCTGGAACCCGCCGTAGCGGCATCTGAAGAGCCCGCGCCGCGGGATGAGGGTGGCATCCAGGAACCCGGGCACGAAGCGGAAGGCACCCTGGTCGCTGGTGTGGCCCTTCCTGGGGACAGAGAGCCTGGGGACAGAGAGTCTGGGGACAGAGAGCCGGGGGACACAGATGTTGAAAAGGCACAACAAGAGGCGCATCAAGCACTAGATGATGCGCAGCATGATGCCAAAGCCGAGCCCGAGACCGGCGCGCAAGTCGTGCAACTGCATGCCGCGCAGAATCCCGGTCACAATAGTTAAAATCATCTGCGCCCACGCCACGCTGACACTGCACTGACACCACGCTGATAGTTGATTGTTAATAGTTTCTGATGAGTCCATCCCGTTCCAAATACGCACCACCGCGCAGTAAGCCTGCGCGTCTTAGCAATCACGGAGGCAAACGCCGCGGCAAACCCGCAGCGGCGGAAACCCCTGTCAGCGCGCCGGAGAAACTGCAAAAAGTACTGGCGGCCACAGGTTTGGGTTCGCGGCGCGAGATTGAAGGCTGGATTGGCCAGGGCCGCATTCTGGTCAACGGTGATCCCGCCCACATTGGTCAGCGTGTCACCAACCGGGATCGCATTGAGGTGGATGGGGCGCGGGTCTCGATTGCCCGGCAGGGTACACCGCAGGTACTTATTCTGAACAAGCTGGCAGGCACGGTATGCAGCCGCCACGATGAAGAAGGCCGCAAAACCGTATTCGATACGTTACCCCGGCTGCGTTCGGGCCGCTGGATCGGCGTTGGCCGTCTGGATATGCAAACCACTGGCCTGCTGGTGCTCACCAGCGATGGTGCTCTGGCCAACCGCATGATGCATCCCTCCACGGGTCTCGACCGTGAATACGCCGTGCGTGTGAACAAACGCCTGGAAGAGGCGGAGTTGCAGCAGTTGCTGGCTGGTATTGACGTCGAGGGTGAACAGCTGCGCTTCAGCGACATCCGCTTCTACGACGGCAGCGAAAAGAACTTCTGGTACCACGTGGTTCTGCTGGAAGGCAAAAACCGCGAGGTGCGGCGCCTGTTCGAGGCCGTTGGGTGTGTGGTCAGCCGTCTCAAACGGGTGCGTTATGGGCCACTGATATTGCCTTCATGGCTCCGCGCGGGTCAGTGGGCAAAACTGCAGGAAGCGGACGTCAGCAGCCTGTATCAGCTGTTAGGGCTGCCCTATACGGCACCGGCGAACGCGGGCAAACGGGACACTAAATCTCGGGGTCGGGGCAGTGAAGCTAAAACCAGCGTACTCTTACCTTATCCAGAGTTACCTTAACCAGAATTGATTTCAGTTAGGCTTCAGCGGCCGTGGCCGCCGCAAACACCACAATCTGGTTGTCTCCGGCTGTTCTGGCTTCCTGTAGAGCCTGTCTGGCCTGCGCCATCACCTGCTCTGCGGTCTGCGCCTGCTGGGCATTGCTGATGCCCATACTGGCCGTTAACTGATCGTCCACCTGATTCCCGCGCAGATGTAGACTGGCGACCAATACCCTGACCTTGTCAGCCACCTGTCTGGCCTGGGCCAGCGTGGTGCGGGGTAACAGCACCGCAATCAGGTCGTCACCGATGTGATAAACCCCATCAGCAGAGCGCAGGCCGTCGTCAATCTGGTGGTGTACGGTGCTCATAATAATGTGCGCCCATTCTTCACCATGGGTGCGTACCATCTGTGCATAACCATCCAGGCTCACCAGAATTAAAGCGTCAGATTTCTGTTCCGTCCCGACCGCGGCAACTTCTGCCAGCGCAATCTGTTCTTCGTTGGACAGCTGTGCCTGTGCGGCTGAGGTTGGGCTGGCAGTCTGCAGCGGCAACGTATGGACGTTGGTAGCCTGATCTCCTTCACGCGCGGTTGCCGGCGTGTCCGCTGCATAAGCGGCCAGGGTCAGAGCGTTGCGCAGGGGTACCAGGGCCAGGCTCAGCAGATCTTCTGCGGTCTGGATTTCCTGTTCGTTCTGCGCGCGGCTGAAGTATTGCGTCAGCGTGCCCAGCGCCTGGTCGTGATAGTGCAGGTTGTATTGTGCGGTATGCCGGTGCACCTGACCAAGCTGATAACTCAAGCCCAAAGGTGCGTAGGTAAATTCCAGTCCGGAGGTGCGGCACAGGGCGCGCAGTTGGGTAAACAACAGGCGTAACAAGTCATCCACCCGGGTCTTGTCGCCAAAGGCATGCTGCAGCCGCAGCGCGGTGGCATCGTCGAAGTGCGCCAGTTGCAGGGCGCCGGTCTGGCGGCTGTTTTTCGCAGCCTGCGCAGAGTCTGAATTGTGTTCAGCCATGGTATGTAGCTGTCCTTGTAATGGTCTTGTTGTGAGTCTCGCCGTTAAGTTCTGCGAGATTCATGCCAACGACAGCAGGAATATGGCCCCAGTAAAATCAATAGCTTAGCGGTAGCAGACGACCGATGGCCGGTGCCCAGCGTCAATCTGTTGACGGTTGTCGCGCCGGATATCCGTCACTGCACGGACAACTGACGGTTAACCGCCGCCTTGCCAGGTACGGGCATCCAATTGGCTGCCGGTCGGCGGCAACACTTTGCCGGTGCGCGGACCTTCGAACAAATACAGGTACAGATCCATGTGCTGTTCAGCCACCGGTAATGTCTGTGGGTCTTCACCGGGATAAGCCTGAGCCCGCATGCGGGTGCGGGTGCCCCCTGGGTTCAGGCTGTACACGCGTATTCGCCCGGCGTTTTCCGTTTCGTCCGCAAGTATCTGGCTGACTCCTTCCAGGGCAAATTTGGAGGCGGCATAAGCGCCCCAGTACGCACGACCCTGGCGGCCGACTGTTGACGAGGTGTGGACCACGCAAGCGTTCTCTGATTTATCCAACAAATCAAATAAGCCGGCGTTGAGGAGAAACGGTGCGTTGACGTTGGTCTGCATCACCCGCTGCCAGTCTGCCGCCGGATAGTGTGGCAGGGGTACCTTGGGTCCCAGCATGGAGGCGTTGTGCAGCAGTCCGTGCAGGCTGCCGTAGGCGCTGTCGATCTGCTCCGCCAGTTCCGCCACGGCGGTATCGGTGAGCTGCTCCAGATCGCACGGCACGATGACCGGTTGGGTTTGCGTATGCTGCTCGATCCAGTCAAATACCTGCTCTAACGGCTGGCGGCTGCGTCCCAGCAGGATGATGTTGGCGCCAAAGCTGGCCAGGGTGCGGGCCGCCGTGGCCCCGATGCCCGCCCCGGCGCCGGTGACGACGATATTGTGGTTGCGCAGGGTGTCGGGCTCAAACTGTGCCCGCCAATGCGTCGCGGCCTCCGCCAGCTCCGGATAACTCTCGGCCAGTGCGGCGCTCAGTGTTTGCATATCAGTCTCTTAAGTTGTCAGCGTCAGATCAGGCACCAGGCTTGCGCGCGTAAACCAGATAGTTGGCATCGATGTCGCGGCCGATAGCGGCCTGGCGGTTGAACGGGTTGTAGGTGAGGCCGCTGATGTCCACCACTTCCAGTCCGGCCGCCCGCACGGCCTGGCAGAGCTCGGAAGGTTTGATGAACTTGCTGTACTCGTGGGTGCCCCGGGGTAGCAGCCGCAGCACGTACTCAGCCCCCAACACCAGTAGCGCATAAGCCTTGGGGTTACGGTTGATGGTGGAGAAAAATACATCACCACCCGGTTGCAGCAGGTCCGCGCAGGCCTGCACCGTAGAAGGATAGTTCACCACGTGCTCCAGCATCTCCAGGCAGGTGACGCAGCTGAATTGTCCCGCGTGTTCGCTGGCGTATTCTTCTGCAGTACCCGCCACATAGTTCACCTCAACCCCGCTTTCCAGGCTGTGCAGGCGCGCCACGCTCAGTGCTTTGCCAGCCATGTCCAGACCGGTGACGTCTGCGCCCATGGCTGCCATGGCTTCGCTGAGAATGCCGCCGCCACAGCCGATATCAATCACCGGACCGCGCTGCAGGTCGGTGTGTTCGTTGATGTAATTCAGCCGTGCCGGGTTGATGTCGTGGAGCGGTTTGAAATCGCCGTTGGGATCCCACCAACGATGGGCCAGTGCATCAAATTTGCTGATTTCCGCCGCGTCCACGTTCTGGGTGTCTGTGTTACTCATGTTCTAGTGCTCTTGCTTACTTCTCTTACTGACAGCTGTGGTTGCTGTTTGGTGCCATTGCTGTACCCGGCTGGTCAGCGCCGCGCGATCGATGCGTTGCAGCGCATAGTCCTTCAGCAACGCCTGGCCGGCCACGTAAACGTGCTCCACTGCGGCACCACAATTACCGTGCACCAGAGCCGCAAATGGGTTGTACAAGGGCTGCATATTCAGATTGTCGGTATTCACGGCGATGAAGTCGGCAAATTTGCCGACTTCCAGCGAGCCGATGGCTTCGCCCATGGACATAGCCTCTGCACCGCCCAGGGTGGCCATGTACAACATATCCTGGGCGTTGCCCCGGGTAGGGTCCGCATGCTCGTGTTTGGCCAGCAACGATGCCAGGTGGAGGTCTTCAAACAGATCCAGATTGTTGTTCGACGCCGCGCCGTCGGTACCCAGGCCAACGCGCACGCCGTTGGCAATCAGTTCCGTGGCGGGGCAGTAGCCGGAAGCCAGTTTCAGATTAGAGGTAGGGCAATGGATAACGCTTGCGCCACTGTCCAGCAGGGCGGCCATCTCAGCGTCGCCCAGCTGGGTCATGTGCACGGTTTGCACATGGGGGGCAAGTACCCCCAACTCGTGCAGGCGCACCACCCAGGAATGCCCGAACTCCGCCTTAGCATCCCGTACTTCTACGGCGGTTTCATGCAGATGAATCTGCACCGGCGCGTCCAGTTCGTTGGCGAACATGGTCACCTTCTGCATGTTGTCCGGATCGACGGAATAAGCCGAATGCGGACCAAAAGCCACCTGCACCTGGGGGTGGTGGCGGTACTGGTCATGCAACGCCAGGCCCTTGGTCAGGCCGTCTTCTACGGAGTTGCTCCAGGCGTTCGGCATCTCAATTACCGGAAAAGCGGTCTGTATGCGCACGCCCATTTCCACCGCCACCCGTGCGGCGGTTTCCGGAAAAAAATACATATCGCTGAACGTAGTGGTGCCGGTGCGCACCATTTCGGCAATGGCCAGTTCGGTGCCCAGGGCCACAAAATCGGTATTCACCAGGCGCCCTTCCAGCGGCCAGATGGTCTGCTGCAGCCATGCCTCCAGCGGCTGGTCTTCACCGGCGCCGCGCAACAGGGTCATAGCCGCATGGCCGTGCGCATTGACCAGGCCGGGCAGCACCATATGCTGGGCGAAGTCCAGTTGCTCTGTGGCACGCCAGGCAGCCTGAATTTCTGCCTGGGGACCCACGGCCACAATGCGGCCTTCTTGCACCGCCAGGGCATGGTTTTCCAACACGATATTCTCTGGCGCTACCGGCAACAGGTGCGCTGCGCTGACAATGAGATCACATTCCTGCATCGCGCCAAGTATAGCGGTTGTGGGACCACATAAATACGACTGCAGGTGGTGCCGGGGACCTTGAAATCCGGTCTTGATCGCGAGCCCTGCCGCAGGTTTGACGGGTGAGATTAATGCGCTTATTGGCGGCCTTTCGTGATAAAATGCCGCTTTTACCTGTCTTGCTTTTTCATGTCTGAAATCGGTCCCGGCCCCAACAAAGATATCGTCCCGGTAAATATCGAGGATGAGCTGCGTCAATCCTACTTAGACTACGCCATGAGCGTTATTGTCGGACGCGCGCTGCCCGATGTGCGGGACGGTCTGAAGCCGGTGCACAAGCGTGTGCTATTTGCCATGAACGAGCTGAACAACACGTATAACCGGCCTTATGTGAAGTCCGCCAGGGTCGTGGGTGAAGTGATCGGTAAGTACCATCCCCACGGCGACAGCGCGGTGTACGACACGGTGGTGCGCATGGCGCAGGACTTCTCCATGCGCTACATGCTGGTCGACGGCCAGGGCAACTTTGGCTCCATCGATGGTGATCCACCGGCAGCTATGCGCTACACCGAAGTGCGCATGGCCAAAATAGCCTCGGAGCTGTTGGCCGATCTCGACAAAGACACCGTTGAGTTTGCCGCCAACTACGACGATACGTTGACCATGCCTGAGGTGTTGCCCACCAAGGTGCCCAATCTTCTGGTCAACGGCAGTTCCGGTATTGCGGTGGGTATGGCCACCAACATCCCGCCTCACAACCTGACTGAGGTGATCAACGCCTGCCTGGCGTTGCTCGAAAGAGCCGACATCACCATTGACGAGTTGATGGAGTTTATTCAGGGCCCGGATTTCCCAACCGCGGGCATCATCAACGGCCGCGCCGGCATTGTGCAGGCTTATCGAGGTGGCCGCGGGCGCATTTATGTGCGCGCCCGTGCGGAAGTGGAAGAAGAGAAAAACGGTCGTGAACGCATCGTGATCACCGAAATTCCCTATCAGCTGAACAAATCCAAGCTCATAGAAAAAATTGCCGAGCTGGTGAAAGACAAAAAGATTGAAGGCATCAGTGAGCTGCGGGACGAATCGGACAAAGATGGCCTGCGCGTGGTCATTGAAATTCGCCGGGGTGATTCCGGTGATGTGATTCTCAATAACCTGTATGCCCAGACGCAGCTGCAATCGGTGTTTGGTATCAACTGTGTGGCGCTGGTGGATGGCCAGCCCAAGTTGCTGAACCTCAAGCAGATGCTGGAAGCTTTTCTGCAGCACCGTCGCGAAGTGGTCACCCGGCGCACCCTGTATCTGTTGCGCCGCGCCCGTCAGCGTGGCCACATCCTGGAAGGCCAGGCTGTAGCGCTGGCCAACATTGACGCAGTGATCGAACTGATCAAAAACTCCCCGTCAGCCGCTGATGCCCGGGAAGCGTTGATGGAGCGCCGCTGGGTGGCGGAAGCCTTGCAGGAACTGCTGGAAAAAGTGGGCAGTGATGCCTGCCGACCAGACGGCTTAAGTGAAGAATTCGGCTTTACCGACGGTACCTACCGGCTGACCGGAGAGCAGGCCCAGGCCATTCTGGAGATCCGTCTGCACCGGCTGACCGCCATGGAGCAGGACAAACTGATGGAAGACTATCAGGGTGTACTGGACGAAATTGCTGACCTGCTGGATATCCTGGGCTCCAACGAACGGCTGGAGCAGGTGATCCGTGAGGAGCTGACGGACATTCGCGACACCTACGGAGACGAGCGGCGGACTGAAATTGTTGCTACACAGCAGGACCTGTCAGTCGAAGATCTGATCACCGAAGAAGACCTGGTGGTAACAATTTCGCACCAGGGTTACGGCAAAACCCAACCGCTGGAAACCTACCAGGCCCAGCGTCGTGGCGGGCGCGGCAAAGCGGCCACCAGTGTGAAAGACGAAGACTTTGTCGAACACCTGGTCATTGCCAATTCCCACGACACCATGTTGTGTTTTTCCGACGTGGGTAAGGTGTACTGGCTGAAAGTCTTCCAGATCCCCCAGGGCAGCCGCAATGCCAAAGGCCGGCCCATGATCAATATTCTGCCGCTGGCGGCGGAAGAGCGGATTACCGCTATTCTGCCTATTACCGAATATGCCAGCGACCACTATGTGTTTATGGCCACCGCCAACGGCACAGTGAAGAAAACGCCGCTGGAACAGTTTTCCCGCCCGCGGCCCAGCGGCCTGATTGCGCTGGAGCTGGAAGAAGGCAATACGCTGGTGGGTGTGGCGATTACCGACGGTACGTGTGACGTATTGTTGTGCAGCAGCGCCGGCAAAGCCGCCCGCTTCAAAGAGTCGGACGTGCGGGCCATGGGCCGCACCGCCAAGGGAGTGCGCGGCATCAAACTGGGCAGCGGTCAGCGTGTGATATCGCTGATTATTCCGCGCGCCAACGGTTACGTGCTCACCGCGAGTGAACACGGTTACGGCAAACGTACTGAAATCAGCGACTTTCCGGTGAAAGGCCGGGGTGCCCAGGGTGTCATTGCCATGAAAATCAGTGACCGCAACGGTCAACTGGTAGGTGCAGCCCAGATTTTTGATGGGGATGAATTGATGCTCATTTCCAATCTCGGCACGCTGGTGCGTACCGCCGGGGATGAAGTGTCGATTCTGGGACGCAATACCCAGGGTGTGCGGCTGATCAATCTGAAAGGGGATGAGCAGCTGAACAGCGTGGAGCGGATTGCTGAACAGATCATCGACAACGCGGCCGACAGCGGCTCTGATCAAGGCTCTGATCAACATACAGAGCAAGGTGATGATGCTGATGAGGAAGACGCGGACGACAGCAACAGCTAACTGCCGGTCCGACGAGCACCGGCACTGAAGCAAACAGCGCCGGGCACGTGCCGCACAGGCCCTTCTTTAACTGAAACTACCAAAATAGAAACTACCGAGATGTATCGTGGCAAGAACACATAACTTTTCTGCCGGCCCGGCAGCCTTACCCGAAGAAGTACTCAAACACGCCCAGGCGGAAATGCTGGACTACCAGGGCACCGGCATGTCGGTGATGGAGATGAGCCATCGCAGCGCTGAATTTGTCGAGATTGCCGCTCGCACGGAAGCTGACCTGCGCGAGTTGCTGGGTGTCTCCGACGACTATCACGTGCTGTTTCTGCAGGGTGGCGCCACCGCTCAGTTTGCCGCTATCCCCCTGAACCTCACGGCAGAAGGAGATACCGTGGACTATGTGGACACCGGCTCCTGGTCCAAAAAAGCCATCAAAGAGGCAGGCAAGTATTGCCACGTGAATGTGGTGGCCAGCAGCGCAGAAGATAACTACGACCGCGTGCCGGATGCCGGTGAGTGGCAGCTCTCGGCACAGGCGCGCTACCTGCACATTTGTTCTAACGAAACCATTGGTGGGGTGCAATTTGCGCAACCGCCCACCGGCCTTGCCGGCGAAGTACCGCTGGTGGCAGACATGTCGTCAGAAATCTTGTCGCGACCCATTGATGTGAATGCCTACGGGCTGATTTATGCCGGCGCGCAGAAGAACATCGGCCCCGCGGGTCTGACCGTGGTGATTGTGCGCAAAGACCTGTGTGGCCAGGCGCGCACGGCCACGCCCACCATGCTCGACTATGCGGTGCAGGCGGATGCCGATTCCATGTCCAATACACCACCCACCTACACGTGGTACCTGGCCGGCCTGGTGTTTGCCTGGTTGAAAGAGCAGGGTGGCCTGGCGGGCATTCAGGCGCGCAATGAAGCCAAAGCAGCAACGTTGTATGGGTTGATTGATGGCAGCAATTTTTATCATGCGCCGGTACAGCCCGCAGACCGGTCCATCATGAACGTGCCGTTTACCTTGCCTGATGCAGAACTGGACAAAGCCTTTTTGGCCGGAGCGCAAGCGCGTGGTTTAATGAACCTGAAGGGTCATCGCAGTGTGGGTGGTATGCGCGCCAGCATATACAACGCCGTACCCCAGGCTGCTGTGGATGCGTTAACCGACTATATGCGAGAGTTCGAGCGTGAGCACGGATGACAACAAACTTAAACCGCTGCGCGAGCGTATCGACAGCATCGACAGGCAACTGCTGGCGCTGCTGAACGAGCGCGCTCAGTGTGCGCTGGAAGTGGGTGAGATTAAGCAGGGTGAGCAGTCGGACCAGCCACCGGTATTTTATCGCCCGGAGCGGGAAGCACAGATTCTCAATGCGCTCATGGCGGAAAACACCGGTCCGCTGAGCGGTGACAACGTGGCGGGCTTGTTCCGTGAAGTGATTTCGTGCTGCCTGAACCTGGAGATGCCGCTCACCGTGGCTTACTTTGGTCCGGAAGGCACCTATACCGAAGCCGCCACCATCAAACAGTTCGGCCATTTTGCCGGCACCAAACCAATGGCCTCCATCGATGAAGTGTTTCGTGAGGTGGAATCCGGCGCGGCCCACTACGGTGTGGTGCCCGTGGAAAATTCAACGGAAGGTATGGTGAACCACACGCTGGACTGTTTTCTCGCCTCCAACGTGAAAATTTGTGCTGAAGTGGAAATGCCGATTCATCACGCACTGATGCGGGCGGAATCCGCCAGCACGGACGTCACCGAAATCCTGTCTCACGCCCAGAGCCTGGCCCAGTGTCGGGCCTGGTTAGACCGGCATTACCCCGGGGTGCCGCGGGTGGTGGTGGCCAGCAATGCGGAAGCGGCACGTATTGCCGCCGAACGCCCGGAGGTGGCGGCCATCGCCGGACAGATGGCGGCGGAACGCTATAGCCTGCGGGTAATGTCGGCCAGCATCGAAGATGAAGCGGACAACAAAACTCGCTTTTTAGTGTTAGGGCGTCAGGACGTGGGGCCCAGTGGCCGGGACAAAACTTCGCTGCTAGTGTCGGTCCGCAACGAACCCGGAGCGCTGTTACGGGTGCTGACACCGTTTGAACAATATGGCATCAGCCTGACCCGCATCGAAACCCGTCCTGCGCGGTCCGGCAATTGGTCGTACGTGTTCTTTATCGATTTTGACGGCCACCAGGACGACCCCAATGCGGGCCAGGTGGTTGCAGCCATTCAGCAGGTGGCTTTTGAAGTGCGGGTGCTGGGATCTTATCCTCAGGCACTCGGCTGAGCAGAAAAAAGGCAGCAAAAAGCAGTAACAAGCGGTAACACGAGATGAGCATGACACAGCTGGCCAACACACATCCCGGCATTGCCGGCCTGCAACCCTACCAACCGGGTAAACCCATTGACGAACTGGCCCGTGAACTGGGTATCAGTGACATCATCAAGCTGGCCAGCAACGAAAATCCCCGTGGTCCCGGACCACTGGTTCAGGAGGCGATTGCGGGCCAACTGCAGGATCTGTCGCGCTATCCGGATGGCAGTGGTTACGCGTTGCGTCAGGCACTGGTGGAACACCTGGGTGTAGCCGGGGAACAGATTACCCTGGGCAATGGCTCCAACGATGTACTGGACCTGATTACCCGGGTGGCGGTTGAACCCGGCTTCGAGGCCATTGTGGCTGAGCATAGTTTTGTTGTGTATCGCCTGGCGGTGGCCTGCGCTGGCGGCACGCTGGTGACCGTGCCGGCGCGGGATTATGGTGCCGATCTGGAGGCGATGGCGGCTGCCGTGACCGAGCGTACCCGGGCCATTTTTATCGCCAACCCGAACAACCCTACCGGCACCTGGGTGACCGAATCTGCCCTGGTGGCTTTTCTGGATACGGTACCAAGCCACGTGTGGGTGGTGCTGGACGAAGCGTATTTCGAATTTGCCCGCTCAGACGACTACCCGGACGGCATTCGGCTGTTGGCTAAGTATCCGAACCTCATTGTCACGCGCACGTTTTCCAAAGTGCATGGTCTGGCTGCCCTGCGCGTGGGCTACAGTGTTTCCAGCTCGGCCTTTGCCGATTTACTGAATCGCGCTCGGCAGCCGTTTAACGTGAACAGCCTGGGCCTGGCCGCGGCGTCTGCGGCACTGCAGGACGCCCAGTTTGTCAGCAGTTCGGTGCAATTGAACCAACAGGGTATGCAGCAGTTGGGGAGCGCGCTGCAGGACATGGGTCTGCCCTGTATCCCCTCGCTGGGTAACTTCATTACGGTGGACTGTGGCCAGCCCGGCGCGGAGGTTTTCCAGCGCCTGCTGCATAAAGGTGTGATTGTGCGTCCGGTAGCGGAATACGGTCTGCCCCAGCATATTCGCGTGAGTATTGGGCTGCCGGAAGAAAACCAGCGCTTTCTGGATGTGCTGCCTGAAGTGTTGAATGTCTGAAGAAAGCGCAGCGACCCTGCCGCCTGAGCTCACCCCGGTGATCGCGGTAGATGGTCCCAGCGGTTCCGGCAAAGGCACACTGGCACGGCTCATTGCAGAACATTTCGGCTGGCACCTGCTCGATTCCGGCGCGCTGTACCGCATTATCGGCTGTGTGGCGGACAAACTGGGACTGGATTCTGCGGACGCCATTGGTCTGGCCACCATGGCGGGCGGCCTGCAGATCAGTTTTGCCGATGAACAGGTGCGCGTGTCGCACGCAGACCGGCAATGGGTGCTCACCGACGAAATCCGTACCGAAGAAGCGGGGGTTCAAGCATCCGTTGTGGCGGCCCTGCCCGAAGTGCGGACTGCGGTGCTGGCCCTGCTGCACAGTTTTCGCCAAGCTCCGGGTCTGGTGGCGGATGGCAGGGACATGGGCACGGTGGTATTTCCAGATGCGCAGCTCAAAATTTTCCTCGATGCCAGTGCGGAAGAACGTGCGCAGCGTCGCTATAAACAGTTGAAAAACAAAGGCTTAAGTGTTAGCTTGCGCGGCCTTCTTGAGCAGATCCGGGAACGGGATGCACGAGATCGTGGGCGCGCCGTTGCGCCATTGAAGCCTGCTGCAGATGCGCTGGTGATTGATAGTACCAATATGACTATCGAAGCCGTGTTGCAGCAGGTGCTGGCTGAAGCCGGGCAGTTGGGCATCAGCTAGGGGCAACGACGTTTTTATTAACTAACATTTTTAAAGGAGAGCACTGCTTATCCGACCCGCCCCTGGTCAATCTGTGGCCTGACGCTGCAGATACACAACAAAATTGATTCGCAAGAGGTTTTTGGCGTAAGCGCCGTAACCTGAGCTTTTTGACAACCGGGAGCCGCTTGGGCTGATCCTCAGCACAAGCCGAATGGCAGCGCATAACATAACTATATGAGCGAATCTTTTGCCGATTTATTCGAAGAGAGTTTACAGACCATCGAGATGGCCCCTGGGTCCATCGTAACCGGCACGGTGGT
>JBCCUW010000038.1:0-15559 GCA_039196385.1 Pseudomonadota bacterium | reverse complement strand
CTTCGACTTTGTCGATTACGTTTCGCAGAACATCATGCTGCCCCTGGGTGGATTATTAATAGCCGTCTTTGCTGTGTGGATGTTGCCGCAGGCCATACGTAACAAACAGTTGGAAATTGATTCATCTGCAGTCAATGTTCTGTGGAAAATAGTGGGCGGCATAGTGGCGCCGTTGGGTGTGCTGGCAGTATTCGTTTATACGCTGCTGCCGGTCTTCCGCAACCTGTTGTCTCTGCTGGGCGTTGACCTGGGCAGCCTGAGTTAGGCCGCATGCCACAGATTGTCCGTTCCGCTCTTGTCGAAGCGCCACCGTCTGCCGCATACGCTGTGGTCGTGGACGTCGAGCGTTATCCTGAGTTTCTCCCGAACTGCGCATCAGTACAGGTATTGGAAACGCATGCTTCGGGGCTGGTGGCGGCGGTAACCGTGGTGGGCAAAGGACTCACTGAACAATTTATCACCAGCAACGCGCATGAGCCTGATCAATCTGTGTTGATGACCTTGCGTGAAGGACCTTTTCAGCACCTCGAAGGCGAGTGGCGCTTTACCCCGCTGGGGGATTTAGGTTGTCGTATCGATATGCGTCTCGACTTTGCGCCACGTGGGGTGCTAGCGCGTATTTTATCCGGTCTCGCGGATGCGGTTGCCAATCGCCTGGTTGATGCGTTCAGTCAGCGGGTTGTTCAACAATACCAGCTGCAGCAGCAGAGCGAATAGTGCAGGTAGAGGTGGTATTTGCGCGGACACACGAGCAGTGGTGTCATCAACTCCAGCTGCCAGAAGGTGCAACTGTCGCCCAGGCGCAGCGTGAAATTATCGCGCGCGGATTATTCAGCGAAGCGGGCAACCTCAGATTCGACAATGGATTCGACAATGATGCGCATCAAGTTGGTGTGTTCGGTGAAATTTGTGATGGCCAGCGGATCTTGCGCGACGGGGATCGGCTGGAAATTTACCGGCCCCTGGAGATGGACGCCAAGTCTGCCCGACGGCGACGTGCTCAGTCGGAGACGCTGCCGCAGAGCAAATCGTCACCGTCCAAATAGGCCTGGTTCAGGCGCTGGGTGTCGCCGCTGCGGGGCTCGGCTGGTCTGAGTTCCCTGCTGCGGTCGCTGGTTCTTCTTCGTTGTCTTCAATGGCTTGGGAGGGCGCCATGTCACCAGTAAAATACGCCAGTGAGTCGCCTTCGAAAAACAGGGTCATGCGAATTTCCTGCTTCAGCACATTGGGCACGTCCAGTGTATAGATGTACTCCCAGCGGCTGTCGTCGAAGGTGTTGCGCAAAACAGGCTCCCCCATCACGTAAGCGACCTGACTGCGGCTCATGCCGGGTTTCAGCCGATCAACCATGTCCTGGGTGATCACGTTGCCTTGCTGCACGGAAATTTTATGTACGCGCGGCACTTTCAACTTGGGCAGAGACCAACTGCAACCAGCTAACACCACGCAGGCCAGCATCCCGGTCAGGCCTAATCTGATCATCGAGGAAAAGTATTGTGTCTGCATAATGGGTCGGCGGTTTCAGCGGTGAGCGCGATACTACCCAAGCCTGGCGCGGATATCTAATCCACTGCGGCGCTCAATAAAGTGCGCGCATAGTCTCGTGTTTTGTCGTTAATGTCGGCACCGGCCAGCATACGGGCCAGTTCGTCAATCCTTGCGGTGTCATCCAATTGCTGGATAGCCGTGTGATTGCCCTGTTTGACAACCCGGTAGTGGTGGTTACCCAGCGCCGCCACCTGGGGGGCGTGTGTGACGCAGATAACCTGAGTGTGGCCGGCCAGTGTGCGCAGCATCCTGCCCACCGTGTCTGCCGTGGTTCCGCCAACACCAACATCGGCTTCATCCAGGATCAAACAGGGCAAGGCGCTGTGTTCTGCTGCCACCATTTGAATGCTCAGGCTGATCCTGGTCTGTTCCCCACCGCTGGCAATCTGAGTTAATGGTCCGGCTGGAAAATCCACATTGGTGGTGACCATGAACTCAGCCCGATCAAGGCCCTGCTCACCTTCCGTCGCGCTGAAAGTGATCGAGAATTTGCCGGCCTCAATACCCAGGGATTGCATATGGCCGGTGACCAGTTTGGCAAACCGCGGGGCCGCTTTGCGGCGTTTGGTTGACAGTTTTTCTGCGGCGCTGAGAAATGCCGCGCCGGCTGCTTCAGCGCTTTCAGTCAGCACCTGCAAGGCAGAATGATCCGCATCAATGCTGTTCAGCTCAGCGCGCAGCGTCTCAACGTAAGCGGCCAGCTCCTGCACGGGTACCTTGTGTTTGCGGGCCAGATCCTGCGCGGTGTTCAAGCGCGCCTCAGTGTCTGCCAGGCTTTGTGGGTCAATCACAATGCCATCCTGATAGCGGCGCAGGTCGCGACTGCTGTCGTCCAGCAGACCCAGAGCGGCCTGCAGATTAGCCTGAGCAGATTGGAGATCTGCTTGTTCGTCCGTCAGCGTTTCAACAGCGCTGGTGTGCTGGCGCAGTTCATCCAGTTCATCCAACACACGCAATGTACTTTGCAGGGTCTCCAGCGTGGTGTGCGCATTGGCCAGGCGTTTGTGAGTTTGTTCAAGCTCGGCAAACTCATCCGCTTGCAGATCAAACTCGTCTAACTCCTGCAATTGGTAGGTCAGCAGCGCCTTTTTGTCAGCACTGGCGGCCTGGCTTTGTTGCAACTGCTCGATGCGCGTCAGGTCCTGCTGCCAACCCCGATAAAGTGCAGCCACTTTGGCTGCCGCGTTGCGGCAGCCGGCATAGTCGTCCAACAGGCCCAACTGGACTGTTCGATCGGCCAGTTGCAGATGCTCGTGCTGGCCGTGGATATCCACCATCTGTTCACCGATGGTGCGCAGAAACTGGGTGGTGACCGGCACGCCGTTAACGAACGCGCGGGAGCGCCCCTGGCTGGCAATGACACGGCGGATCAAACACCGGTCTGCCTCTTCACCTTCGAGATCTGCGCTGGCCAGATGCGCCTGCACAGCGGGCAGATCGTGCAGGTCGAAATCGGCGCTCACATCCGCTTTGGCGGCGCCCGGGCGGATCACGTCGGGACTGGCCCGCTGGCCGAGAATCAGTCCCAGCGCCGCGAGCAGAATTGACTTGCCCGCCCCGGATTCTCCGGTAATGGTCGACAAGCCGCTGGCGAAGTCTATTTCCAGAGCTTCAACCAGAACAAAGTTCTTTAGAGTGAGATGCTTCAGCATATGGGGTATGTATCGACACTAGGCGGCTGGAATTTTCAGCAATTCTACCGCATTGATATGATTCATGATGCATATCCCCGCGTTCACTGGTATAAAAAATTTCCCGCTGCAGCTGTGCGCTTTCAGCCCGGCATCCAGGGTGGCTGTGACGGGTGTTTAAACTTTGTCTTTAGAGTATGAGCAGAACCCATGCAAGGTAATAAGGGTGGCGAGAAGAGCGGCGAGAATAGTCGCAATAAGCGCAGTGAAAAGTCTGGTGATGCGAACGTTGGCACCAGCGAAAAACTGAGCGACCAGGTGGATGCGCGCTCGCAGCAATTATTCAAGCTCCTGGTGGAACAGTACATTGCTGAAGGCAATCCGGTTGCCTCAAAAGCCCTGGCTACCTTGCCGGAGGTGTCTGTGTCTTCTGCCACCGTGCGTAACATCATGGTTGAGCTGGAATCGGTTGGCCTGGTGCGGTCTCCGCATACCAGTGCCGGCAAAATTCCCACTAATCAAGGCTACCGCTTTTTTGTGGACAGTCTGCTCAGCGTTGAACCCTGGGAGGCACAGCGGGTGCGGGAGATTGAGGCGGAGTTGAATCCGGATCTGGCGCCCAATGAACTGGTGGCCTCCGCATCAGATCTGCTGTCTCACATAACCCAGATGACCTGTCTGATTACCACGCCGCTGCGCAACAAGGTTAACCTGCGCCATCTTGAGTTTATTCGTCTGGATCAGGAGCGGGTCCTGGTAATTATGGTTCTGAACGATCGGGAGGTGCAGAACCGCGTTATCCATACCGAGCGTGAGTACACCGATATTGAGCTGACGCAGGCGGCAAACTTTATTAACAGGGAGTACGTCGGCCGCTCGTTGATGGAGATTCGACGCGATCTGGTCGCCAGCATGCAGGCGGACAAAGACCGGATGGATCAGTTGATGCAGATGGCTTTGGATATGGCGCACGCGGCCTTTGCCGAAACCACAGAAGAGGATCAGGAACTGCTGGTGCGGGGGGAGCGCCGACTGCTCGATTTCAGCGCCGACACAGATACCGTGAAAATGCTGTTTGACGCTATGTCGCGCAAAGGCCAGGTTCTGCATCTGCTGGATCAATGCCTGGAGACAAGCGGCGTGCAGTTGTTTATTGGCGAAGAATCCGGCTATCAGCCATTGGGTGATATGTCGCTGGTCACCGCATCGTACGAACTCAACGGGGATGTTGCCGGCGTGCTGGGGGTTATTGGTCCGACCCGCATGGATTACAAAGATGTCATACCCGTCGTTGATGTGACTGCCCGACTACTCAGCGCCGCCATGCGTCGGGGCTGAACCCGCTGAACCGGTGCTGCCCGCCCCTTGAATTTGTTTGCACTGTCCCCATAAAAGCGCATGGCTCTGGCGCTGCTTTGGCTTGGAAAAAAGCCCTGGAAAAAAGCCCTGGAAAAAAAGCCCTGGAAAAAATCGATAGAAGGCGACGCATGGCTGACGACAAACCGGATACGAACCAACAAGATGAAGCCCTAGAACCGTCTGCAAATGCAGAGTCCTCTGCAGACCCGGGGGTAGATGAACAGCAGGCTGATCAACAAGAGGCTGACGAGGCGCACCAGCAATCCGCTCCCAGCGGTGCCGAGGCCAACGCGGAAAACGCCGAGGAAAAGCTGGAGGCTGCTGTTGCTGAGCGCACGGCGGAGCTGAAAGATCAGATGCTGCGCGGTCTGGCAGAAGTGGATAACGTGAAGCGGCGTGCTGCGCGCGACGTGGAAAACGCCCATAAGTTTGCAGTCGAAAAGCTCATCAACGACCTTTTTCCGGTGCTGGACAGTCTGGAGAAGGCAGTGGAAACGGCAGGGCAGACGGAGGGTGCTGAGGCCATTGCTGAAGGTGTTTCGCTGTCGCTCAAATTGTTTGTCGACACGCTGGCGAAATCGGGTGTCGCGCAGATTGATCCCATGGGTGAGCCTTTTGATCCCCAGTTGCACGAGGCTATGACCATGGTGCCCAATCCGGATGCTGAACCGAACTCAGTCATGGACGTGATGGCCAAGGGCTATACGCTTAATGGCCGGCTGGTGCGTGCGGCCAAAGTCATTGTCGTGAAGGGCGACTAGTCCAGGGCGACGGTTGGGCCATAGCGGCCGATTCAGCCGAGTCAGCGAAATTCTCAATCAACCCGCGCAAAAACGCGCGAGGGCCTTGAAGTTCGCGCCTTCAGGCCAAATATAAGTGGGCAAGACAGTTGAACCAGGCCGCCAGCACGGCGGGCCCAGACAAAGCCAGGTGACTGGCAAGTTAAACGAAGCGTACAGGTACAGGAAAGACAGGAAAGAAACATGGGCAAGATCATTGGAATTGACTTAGGCACCACCAACTCATGTGTGGCCGTGCTGGATGGCAGTGACCCCCGGGTAATCGAAAATTCCGAGGGTGATCGGACCACACCGTCCATCATCGCGTACACAGATGATGGGGAAATTCTGGTAGGCCAGAACGCCAAGCGACAGGCGGTGACCAACCCGGCAAATACGCTGTTTGCCGTGAAGCGGTTGATTGGCCGCAAGTTCAAAGACGATGTGGTACAGAAAGACATCAAAATGGTGCCTTACTCGATTACCGAGGCAGCCAATGGTGATGCCTGGATCGAGGTTAAGGGCGAAAAGCTCGCACCGCCGCAGATTTCAGCGGAAATTCTCAAGAAGATGAAAAAAACTGCTGAAGAGTATCTGGGTGAGGAGGTCTCCGAGGCTGTGATCACGGTGCCTGCCTACTTCAACGACAGTCAACGCCAGGCGACCAAAGACGCAGGCAAAATTGCCGGCCTGGACGTCAAACGCATCATTAACGAGCCGACCGCGGCTGCGCTGGCCTACGGACTGGATAAAAAGCGTGGTGACGCCAAAGTGGCCGTCTACGATCTGGGTGGTGGTACGTTTGATGTGTCCATCATTGAAATTGCCGAAGTTGACGGCGAGCATCAGTTTGAAGTGCTGTCCACCAATGGGGATACGTTCCTGGGCGGTGAAGATTTCGACCTGCGGGTCATTGACTACCTGGCGGACGAGTTCAAGAAGGATAACGGGGTAGATCTGCACAATGATCCATTAGCCCTGCAGCGCCTCAAAGAAGCGGCGGAAAAAGCCAAGATCGAGCTGTCCAATTCACAGCAGACCGAAATCAATCTGCCCTATATCACGGCAGATCAGAGCGGGCCTAAGCACCTGGTGCTGAAGTTAACCCGGGCCAAACTGGAGTCACTGGTTGAAGATCTCACCGATCGCACCATCAGTCCCTGCCAGACCGCTCTGGATGACGCCAGCCTGACCATCAACGATATCGATGATGTCATTCTGGTGGGTGGACAGACGCGGATGCCCCAGGTGCAGGAAAAGGTGAAGGCGTTTTTTGGTAAAGAAGCGCGACGCGATGTTAACCCTGATGAAGCGGTTGCCATGGGTGCTGCGATTCAGGCTGCCGTGCTGGCGGGTGATGTTACAGACGTATTGCTGCTGGATGTCACGCCGTTGTCTTTGGGGATTGAAACCCTGGGCTCTGTAATGAGTGTGTTGATCGAGAAAAACACCACCATTCCCACCAAGAAAACCCAGACGTTCTCCACGGCAGACGACAATCAGACGGCAGTGACCATCCACGTCCTGCAGGGTGAGCGTAAACAGGCGGGTGGTAACAAGAGTCTGGGTCAGTTCAACCTGGAGAATATTCCTCCGGCGCCTCGCGGCATGCCGCAAATTGAGGTTGCGTTTGATCTGGACGCCAACGGTATTCTGAACGTGTCTGCTAAAGACAAGGCCACTGGCAAAGAGCAGTCGATTGTCATCAAAGCCTCCAGTGGCCTGTCTGATGAAGAAATCGAGCAGATGGTTCGTGATGCGGAAGCGCACTCTGAAGAAGACAAGCGTTTTGAAGAGATGGTGCAGCTGCGTAACCAGGCAGACGGCCTGGTCCACGGGGCGCGTAAAGCCGTAGAAGATGCCGGTGACACGGCCAGTGAAGAAGAAAAAACGGCCATTGAAGCAGCGGCGAAAGATCTGGAAGAGGCACTGAAAGGCGAAGACAAGGATGCCATCGAAGCAAAAATGAAGGTGCTGTCCGAAGCCTCAGCAGGACTGGCGCAGAAAATGTACGAAGCGCAAGCCCAGGCTGCAGGTGACGGTGCTGCTGGCCCTGACGCCGCTGAAGCGGGTGGCTCTGATGACGCGGTGGATGCCGAATTTGAAGAAGTCAAAGACCAGGACAATAAGTAGCCAGGTTGCCGACTGACGGCGTACGTGTTCAATCAAGGTTAATTCATGTCCAAACGAGACTACTACGAAGTGCTGGGTGTCAATCGAGATGCGGGAGAAGACGATCTCAAAAAAGCCTATCGCCGCTTGGCCATGAAATATCATCCGGATCGTAATCCGGATGATCCTGATGCTGAAGAGAAATTCAAAGAAGCCAGTGAGGCCTACGAGATTCTGACCGATGGTGAGAAGCGCCAGGCTTATGACCAGTTCGGGCATGCCGGGGTAGACCCCAGCCAAGGTGGTGCCGGTGGTTTTAATTTTGAAGGCAACTTCGGCGACATTTTTGGCGATGTCTTCGGCGACATCTTCGGTGGCGGTGGTCGAGGCGGCCGCGGTGGTCCCGGGCGTGGTTCAGATCTGCGTTACAACATGCACATGAGCCTTGAGCAAGCGGTGAACGGAGACACGGTGGAAGTGCGCATCCCCGTGCTTGACACGTGCGACGATTGTGATGGTACCGGTGCTGCACCAGGCACATCGGCGAGCACCTGTCCGGATTGCCAGGGTGCTGGACAGATCCGTGTGTCGCAGGGGTTCTTTTCGCTGCAGCAGACCTGTCCCCGCTGTCGTGGGCAAGGTCGGATTATCACAGACCCCTGCCGGTCTTGTGGTGGCAGCGGACGTAAAGAACGGCGCAAGACATTGTCTGTAAAAATACCCGCCGGGGTGGACACCGGTGATCGCATCCGTCTGACGGGCGAAGGAGAGGCGGGCAGTCATGGCGGGCCCCCGGGCGACCTGTATGTTCAGGTTGAGGTGGATGAGCACCCGATTTTTGTCCGTGAAGGCCGGCATCTGTATTGTGAAGTACCTATATCGTTTCCAGATGCTGCGCTGGGCGGCGAACTCGAAGTACCTACGCTGGACGGTCGGGTTAAATTGAAAATTCCTGCGGAAACACAGAGCGGCAAAGTGTTTCGCTTGCGTGGCAAAGGTGTCACCCAGGTACGCGGCGGTGGCCTGGGTGACCTGTTGTGCAAAGTGGTCGTAGAAACGCCGGTCAAACTTACCGACGAGCAGAAGAACCTGCTTGAACAACTCAAGACCTCGTTGGGCCAAAGTGCACGCCATTCGCCGAAGGAGAAGTCCTGGTTCGATGGAGTAAAAGACTTCTTCGATGGTCTGAAACCCTGACCCGACATCGCGTCTGCTTGATCGCGGCAGGCAACCGGGTTAATGCAGTACCGGCTTTGTTTCGTTAAGGTGTCACGCCGACAAGTCAGGATCAATCCATGTCAACAATCCGCATTGCCATCACCGGTGCCGCCGGGCGTATGGGCAAAACTCTGATTCAGGCCATTCAGGAGGCCCCGGACCTCACACTGGGCGCAGCCTTTGAACATGCGCAGAACCCGCTGGTTGGACAGGACGCGGGTGAGGTCAGTGGTGTGGGCGCATTGGGAGTTGAGATTACTGCTGACCCGCGCACCCAGCTGGCGCTTTTTGATGTGGCCGTGGATTTCACCGTGCCGGATGCCACACTGGCGCTTGCCGAAGCATGCGCTGAAGGCGGCCAGGGACTCGTCGTGGGCACTACCGGCTTTACCGATGCGCAGCTGGCCCAGCTACATACAACTGCTGCCGACATTGCGCTGTTCATGGCCCCGAATATGAGCGTGGGGGTGAACCTGACTTTCAAACTGATTGAAATAGCTGCCAGGGCACTGGGTGACACTGTGGACGTGGAAGTTCTGGAGGCGCATCACCGGCATAAGATTGATGCACCTTCGGGTACCGCAGTGCGCATGGGTGAAGTGCTGGCCGACGCATTGGGAAGGGATCTCGACAAAGACGCCATCTATGGACGCGAAGGTATTACCGGCGCCCGCGAACGGCGCACGATTGGCTTTTCGACCATGCGCGGAGGTGACATTGTTGGTGAGCACACCGTGATGTTCGCGGGTGAGGGTGAGCGCATTGAAATTACCCATCGTGCACAAAGCCGAATGAACTTTGCCCAGGGTGCTCTGCGTGCGGCGCGTTTTGTGCACGGTCAGGCGGCGGGCCGCTACGACATGCAGGGTCTGCTTAACCTCTGAGCCATCCTGACGCTGCAATCCCAGTGCGGCGTCCTATCCACAGGTTCCTGCAATCGGGTGATTTTCGCCTAATAAACTGCTGATTTTTATTCCGCAGATCCGTACAATACCGCTCCCAAGCTTCAAGGCCGTTTGCGCTGCACGTTGGCCTCAGCCCACCTGTTTAGGCGCCTTGCTTAAACTCACTAACAGACCTGCGAGCACACCATCGGAGGTCCGAAACGGGTCACTATAGTCACTATAAAGGCCACAGATAATAAAACGCGCTGACAGTGCGCGTTGCGACTAGAAGAGGGCGATCATTTGATACCGGCTTTATTAGCCTTAGAAGACGGTAGCGTATTTTACGGCCAGTCGATTGGGGTCAGCGGCAGTCGGGTTGGCGAGGTGGTGTTTAACACTGCCATGACCGGCTATCAGGAAATTCTTACCGACCCATCCTACGCGCAGCAGATTGTCACCCTGACCTATCCTCAGATTGGTAACACGGGTGTAAACGAAGAAGATAACGAATCCGACCGGGTCTGGAGCGCGGGCCTCGTCATCCGGCAGACACCGCGTCGGGTTAGCAGCTGGCGACAACAGGGCTCCCTGCAGGACTTTCTGCAAGCCAGGGACGTGGTGGCCATTGCCGACGTGGATACCCGCCGATTGACGCGTTTGATTCGCGAAAAAGGTGCGCTTGCTGGCTGCATTCTGGCTGGTGAGGAGGCAGGGGAAGCCCAGGGTGAGGCACAGGCTTTGGCGGAAGCGCGAGCGTTCCCTGGTTTGCAGGGAATGGACCTGGCGAAAGTTGTAACCGGCAAGCAACGCCAATGGACTCAGACCAGCTGGGAGTTGGGGGCGGGGTATGGTGAAGTTGATAACCCGCAGTTCAAAGTGGTGGCGTACGATTTTGGCGTCAAGCGCAACATATTGCGCCTGTTGGCTGCCCGGGGTTGTGATCTCACTGTTGTACCTGCCCAGACCACGGCTGCGGAGGTTCTGGCCATGCAGCCCGACGGTATTTTTCTATCAAACGGGCCCGGCGACCCTGAGCCCTGTGATTATGCGATCAACGCGATTCAGGAACTGCTGGGTTCAGGCATTCCGATTTTCGGCATCTGTCTGGGACATCAGTTGCTGGCGCTGGCCAGTGGCGCACGGACCATAAAAATGCCTCACGGCCATCATGGTGCAAATCATCCGGTGCAGGACCAGGCCACTCGTGAAGTGATTATTACCAGCCAGAACCATGGCTTTGCGGTAGATGGCGATAGTCTGCCGGACAATGTGCGCTGTACTCATCTGTCGTTGTTCGATGGCACCGTCCAGGGGATTGAACGCACGGATGTTCCGGCCTTCAGCTTTCAGGGCCACCCCGAAGCCAGCCCCGGCCCGCAGGACTGCCTGTATCTATTTGACCGGTTCATCGACATGATCCGGGCCAGTCACAACAAGCCAAGCGGGGCAGAAGATGCCTAAACGCACCGATCTTCACTCTATTTTGATTCTTGGCGCCGGGCCGATTGTGATCGGCCAGGCTTGTGAGTTTGACTACTCGGGCGCGCAAGCCTGTAAAGCACTTAAGGAAGAAGGCTACCGAGTTGTTCTGGTCAACTCCAATCCCGCTACCATCATGACCGATCCGGCCATGGCTGATGCCACGTATGTGGAACCGGTGGAATGGACCAGCGTGGCGAAGATTATCGCCAAAGAACAACCCGATGCGCTGCTGCCCACCATGGGTGGCCAGACGGCGTTGAACTGCGCGCTGGATCTGGTGCGTGAAGGTGTTCTGGACAAGTACGGCGTGGAGCTGATTGGCGCCACTCAGGATGCCATCGATAAAGCCGAAGACCGCGAGCGATTTGACCAGGCCATGAAACGCATTGGTCTGGGTACACCCCGCTCAGCCATCGCGCACAGTATGGAAGAGGCCTTGCAGGTACAGAGCCAGCTGGGTTTTCCCTGTGTGATCCGGCCATCCTTTACCATGGGCGGCAGCGGTGGCGGTATTGCCTATAACAGCGATGAATTTGTCGAGATCTGTGGACGGGGTCTGGAACTTTCACCAACCAGTGAATTGCTGATCGATGAATCTCTGGTCGGGTGGAAAGAGTTTGAGATGGAAGTGGTGCGCGATCGACGTGACAACTGCATTATCGTCTGTTCCATTGAAAACCTGGACCCGATGGGTGTGCACACCGGTGACAGCATTACCGTTGCGCCGGCTCAGACCCTGACAGACAAAGAGTATCAGCTGCTGCGTAACGCTTCGATTGCGGTGCTCAGAGAAATTGGGGTGGATACGGGCGGTTCCAATGTGCAATTTGCCATCAACCCCGAAGATGGCCGCATTGTGGTTATTGAAATGAACCCGCGGGTATCCCGCTCTTCCGCGTTGGCCTCCAAAGCAACCGGTTTTCCCATCGCCAAAGTGGCCGCAAAGCTGGCCGTAGGTTATACCCTGGATGAACTCGGCAACGACATTACCGGCGGCGTAACGCCGGCGTCGTTTGAGCCCAGCATCGATTATGTGGTGACCAAAATTCCGCGCTTCACGTTTGAGAAGTTTGTGCAGGCAGATCCCCGGTTGACCACGCAGATGAAATCTGTTGGTGAGGTTATGGCCATTGGCAGGACCTTCCAGGAATCCCTGCAGAAAGCACTGCGCGGCCTCGAGACCGGCATGGTGGGTTTCGACCCGGTACTGGATCCCGCTGAGACAGAGTGGCGTGCGGTGCTAAAGCGGGTCTTGGGTACGCCCGGCGCGCTGCGCTTGTGGTATGTGGCAGATGCCTTTCGCAAGGGTATGAGTATCGAAGAGATATTTGCCATTACTAAAATTGACTACTGGTTTCTGGCAGAAATTGAAGATTTGATCCTGACCGAACAGAGCTTGGCCAATCAGGCGGCTGAAGCACTGAGCAAAAACGATTGGTATCAGCTGAAACGCAAAGGCTTCAGTGACGCGCGGCTGGCGCATCTGCTGGCCACTGAGGAAGCCAATGTCCGCAGCCTGCGTCAGGCTCATGACGTGCGGCCGGTCTACCGCCGGGTAGACACCTGCGCAGCTGAATTTCCCGCCACCAGCGCCTATATGTACTCGACTTACGAAGAAGAGTGTGAAGCGAATCCCAGCGAGCGTAAAAAGATCATGGTGCTGGGTGGTGGCCCGAACCGTATCGGGCAGGGCATTGAGTTTGACTACTGCTGTGTGCACGCAGCACTGGCGATGCGCGAAGATGGTTATGAGACCATCATGGTCAACTGCAATCCGGAAACCGTCTCCACCGATTACGACACCTCGGATCGGCTCTACTTCGAACCAGTCACCCTGGAAGATGTGTTGGCCATTGTCGATCTGGAACAACCGGCCGGTGTGATTGTACAGTTTGGTGGACAGACGCCGCTCAAACTGGTTAACGATCTCGAGGCCGCTGGGGTGCCCATTATCGGCACCAGTCCGGATGCGATCGACCGGGCGGAAGACCGCGAGCGCTTTCAGCAGCTGGTGGAAAAACTCGGCTTGCGCCAACCCGACAACCGCGTGGCCAGCAGCGCCAGCCAGGGCATTGAGCGGGCTGCCGACATCGGCTACCCATTGGTCGTCCGACCCTCCTATGTGCTGGGCGGGCGGGCTATGGAAATTGTTTACAATGACGATGAGCTGAACCAGTACATGCAGAATGCCGTCGACGTGTCGAACGATTCACCGGTGTTGCTGGATCGCTTTCTGGATCAGGCGCTGGAAGTAGATGTGGATGCGGTCTGTGATGGTGATCAGGTGGTGATCGGCGCCATCATGCAACATATCGAACAGGCTGGCATCCATTCCGGCGACTCTGCCTGTTCCCTGCCACCTTACAATCTGGACGAGCAGGTGCAGGACGTGATCCGCGACCAGGTCAAGGCCATTGCGATTGAGCTGCAGGTGGTTGGCCTGATGAACGTTCAGATGGCGGTCCAGGGTGATGAGGTTTTTGTGCTGGAAGTTAATCCTCGAGCTTCGCGTACCGTCCCGTTTGTATCGAAATGCATCGGCACCTCGCTGGCGAAGGTGGCGGCACGTTGCATGGCGGGCACTAGTTTGCAGGAACAGGGATTTACCCACGAAGTGATCCCTCACTTCTACAACGTCAAAGAATCTGTATTTCCGTTCAACAAGTTCCCCGGGGTGGACCCGATTCTGGGCCCCGAAATGAAATCCACGGGTGAAGTTATGGGTGTTGGCAAGACCTTTGGCGAAGCCTTTGCCAAAGCCTCGTTGGCTGCCGGCGAATTGCTGCCAACCGGCGGCCTGGCATTTGTCAGTGTCAAAGAGTCTGACAAAGCGGCTCTGCCGCCTCTGGCACGCGCCCTGGTTAAACTTGGCTTTGACCTGGTCGCAACACCGGGTACCCAACGGACCATCACTGCCGCGGGGCTGGCTTGCGAGACGATCAGCAAAGTCAACGAGGGCCGTCCTGATGTGTCCGATATGCTCAAAAATGACCAGATAGCGCTGGTTATCAATACCACCGAAGGGCGCCAGTCCATTGCTGATTCAGCCGTGATCCGGCGTATTTCACTGCAGAAAAAAGTCTGCTACACAACTACCCTGGCGGGTGGTGAAGCAATTTCGATTGCGATAGCGCAAGGTCTGGGTAATGAGGTACGCAGGTTGCAAGATCTGCATGCCGAGCTTTAAACTGACATTATGCCTATACCGATGACAACTCAGGGTGCTGAAGCCCTGCGTGAGGAACTTCATAACCGTAAGAGCGTTTTGCGCCCGGAAATCACCGAGGCGATTGCTGAAGCGCGGGCGCATGGCGACTTGAAAGAAAACGCCGAGTATCATGCTGCACGCGAACAGCAGGGTTTTAACGAAGGTCGCATTCAGGAAATTGAAGGTAAGCTGGCAGACGCACAGATAATCGACATCAGCAAAATCCCGGCCGGGGACAAGGTGATCTTTGGAGTCACCGTCACCATGGTTGATGTTGAGACCGACGAAGAAACCACCTACCAGATTGTCGGCGAAGATGAGGCTGATCTTAAGCAGGGTAAATTGTCGGTGATGTCTCCTATCGCCCGAGCGCTGATCGGCAAACAGGTCGGTGATGCGGTGGTGGTCTCAACCCCGGGAGGAGATCACGAGTACGAAATCGATCGCGTGCAACACTTATAGCCGCGCTGCCCGGTCTGGTTGGTTGCCTGTCTTGAGCCTGCAATGTTAGATGTCCGTGATACACCGGTCAGTCAGACTGATCCGAAGGTCCTGGCGGACTATGAAGCGGCGTTGCTCAGTTTTCAGATTTTTGTTGGCGACCCGGTCACTCAACTGAACAAAATTCTTCAGGCTGCGCCGGACTTTGTGCTGGCGCATCTGTTCCGCGCATTGGTGTTTTACCTCAGTTCGGAGCGTCGGTACCTAACCCCGGCACAGGCCAGTGTGACGTCCGCACAGGCGCTGCTCGGACATGCTAACGAGCGCGAGCAATTGCTGTTTGATGCGGTGCAGAAACTGGTCGCCGGGCGCTGGCAGGATGCCAGCCAGGCCTTTGACCGGGTGTTGCAGGATTACCCGCGGGACATACTGGCGCTGCAGGCTGGCCATCTGCTGGACTTTTTTCGTGGTGACGCAATCAATCTGCGCAATCGTCCAGGCCGGGTTTTGCCGGAATGGCGCCCGGATCTGCCGGGTTATTCTTACGTACTGGGCATGTATGCCTTTGGCCTGGAAGAATGTAATCAATACCAGATGGCGGAGGAATATGGGCGTCAAGCCTTGTCCATCAACGCCGTGGATGCGTGGTCGGTACATGCGGTGACCCACGTGATGGAAATGCAGGGCCGCACGCGCGAAGGCATTACCTTTCTGCGTGAGCGTGAGACTGATTGGGCCGGTGACAATGGTTTTGCGTACCATAACTGGTGGCATCTGGCGCTCCTGCACCTGGAGCACTACGAAGATGAGCAGGTGCTGCAGATTTACGATGCGCACATCCGTAATGACGGTGACATCACGTTGTCGCTGTTGGATGCTACGGCTTTGCTGTGG
>JBCCUW010000037.1:0-15587 GCA_039196385.1 Pseudomonadota bacterium | reverse complement strand
TCAGCACCCGGTTTACCGCGCAGGTTCGTGGTCTCGGTGTCGCCATTCGTAACGCCAATGACGGTATTTCGCTGGCCCAAACCGCTGAAGGCGCACTTGGCGCCATGACGGAAAGCCTGCAGCGTCTGCGTGAACTGGCTTTGCAGTCAGCCAACGCCACCAACAGTGATTCTGACCGACAGGCTTTGAACGCGGAAGCGAGCCAGCTCATCTCCGAACTGGCCCGGGTCAGTGATCAGACCAACTTTAATGGTCGTAAACTGCTGGACGGCAGCTTTTCTTCCAGCGTACAGATCGGCACCAACGTCGGTGAGACGGTTGAGTTCGCCATCAACGAAGTCAGCGTAGAGAATCTGGGTGGTGGTATCGGTGCCGGTATCAGCGCGGTGGGTGATGCCAACGCGATCGGCAACGGTGACTTGATCATCAACGGTGTTGCAATTACACCATCTTCTGCGACGGATGACGCAGCGTCTACCGACAATGCAGACGCGTCCGCCATATCAAAAGTGGCTGCCATTAACCGTTTCACCAGTGAAACGGGTGTGCGGGCAGAAGCCAACGAAAACGTTGTGGCCGGTAGCGCAATTACTGCGTCTGCCACTGCGGGTACGATTACGATTAACGACATCGCCATTTCCGTGAATACCACGGACGACGCCACCACAACCCGTGCTGCGGTTGTAGCTGCGATCAATACGGTCAGCGATCAGACAGGCGTGACCGCTATTGACAGCGGTGACAGCGAATCTGGCGTGAGCCTGGTTGCTGCGGATGGCCGTAACATCGAAGTGGCCTTTACTACAGTGAGTGAAACCACCACAGGTGTGGTTGCTGCAGGAACTTACGAGGGTGGTTATACCCTGGTTTCAGAAGATGGTTCTGACATTGTTCTGGCTGGTGGTGACGGCTCTGCAACCGGTGATATCGGTAACGCAGGTCTGGTTGCAGGGACCTTTGGTGGTACCACTGCAGCAGTCGCCAGTGTTGGCCAGGCTGCCGACACCGGTTCAGTGAACGCGCTGGTTGCAGGTGACGTGGTAATCAACGGAGTGAGCATCGGCGCTTCTCTGGCGACCGACGATACGGCTTCCAACTCAGACAATGCCGGCAGCGGTATTGCACTGGCGGCGGCGATCAACCGTTCGTCTGATCAGTCTGGTGTGTCAGCCTCCGTAAATGCCACCACGCTGGTTGGCGGCACGGCTCAGTCTGTGACCACGGTCGCTTCTGAAGCGATCACCATTAACGGTGTTGCCACTGCGGACATCAGCACGGATACCAACCTGGCAGACGACACCAACCGCGCTATTGCGATTGACGCGATCAACCTGATCTCTGGTCAAACTGGCGTTATCGCCAGCGACAATGGCACCACCATTACGTTGACTGCAGCCGATGGCCGTAACATCAGCGTTGGGGTTGAATCTGAAGCTCTGGGTGATGCAGTTGGCCTCGATGCCAGTGCAACTTCCGGTGTTTACCTGACTGCTGGTACTGTTGAAGTGGTGACTTCTACGGTAACGCTGGAATCTGCGGGTAGCTTTGAAATCACTGCCGGCACCTCCAACGGCGACAGCGGTGTTACCAATGTGGGCCTGGAGCAGGGTGAGTTCGGTGGCGCCAGCAGCGGTCAGTTCCTGACGGAAGTTGACCTGTCTACGGTAGCCGGTGCAGAAGACGCACTGTCAGCCATTGACAACGCGCTGGACGCGGTGAACCGTGAACGGGCAAATCTGGGTGCCATTCAGAATCGTCTGGATTCCACGGTCACCAGTCTGGCCATTAACGTCGAAAACCTGACAGCTGCGCGATCACGAATTCTGGACGCAGACTTTGCAGTAGAAACTGCTGAGTTGTCCAGAACTCAGGTACTGCAGCAGGCGGGCGTATCTATTCTGGCGCAGGCCAACGCTCAGCCTCAGCTGGTCTTGTCACTGCTCCAGTAAGTCAGCGACAGGTTCAGGTAACCGGTAATTGACCCCGCCTGGCGGGGTTCAATTACCTGACCTGGCCACAAGTGTTCTTGAGGTCCGTTATGCAAGAAATAAAAACGGTAGACACTGCTCAGACTCTTGGGGCGAACGGCCGTGGTGTGGCGAACGCCGCAGAAAATACGGCAAAAACGGCAAGTTCGCGTGGCCCCAGTGGCAACGTCTTGCCGGCTAACACGCCGGAATCGGCGCCAACGCGCCCCTCTCAACCTTCCGCCGCGGCCAGTGTGGCTGCGGAATTCTCCGCAGACCGGGAAAAGCGGGTGGAACAGGCTGTAGAGCAGCTTAACGACTATGTACAGTCACTTCAGCGCGATCTGCGCTTTTCCGTTGATGAAAAGCTGGGCCGTGCGGTTGTCCACGTTGTGGATGGCAACACTCAGGAAGTGATACGACAAATCCCTAATGAAACCGCGCTACGCCTGGCACGGAACTTGAAAGAAGTGCGGGACACACAAAGTGCCCGGCAGCTGCAAGATCTGCACAGCGCCGGGGCGAGCGGCGCAACAGCATCTGCTGATGGGCGTCTGGGTTTGATTAATACGAGGATTTAAGAATTTGTAGCTTGTGTTGACGGACGACTGAGTCGGTCTGTCGGTGGCAGGGACGCCACACAAGCTGCGAATTTTTCAGTAAACCATGGCATCGATTCAAGCGCTGGGCGTCGGCTCAGGACTTCTCACTTCTGACCTTGTTGAAGACATCATTGCCGCTGAGCGGGAAGCCACAGACTTGCGCCTGGACGCCAAACGCGCCGAGTTTGACGCGCGCATTTCCGCTTTCGGCGCAATTCGCAGCAGTCTGGATACCCTGAACGCCGCTGCTGACCGATTGGGTACCTCCAGTAGTTTATTGCTCAACACAGTGACGAGTACGGATGATTCGATTGTCACAGCCACAGTGGGTTCGTCAGCAACACCAGGCATTCACACTGTAGAAGTACAAACAGCGGCTCGGGCGCATACGCTGACTTCGGTACGTTATGACTCCATCGATCAGGTGGTCGGTGACGGTACCCTGGACATTCGCTTCGGCACCACCACCTTTGTGGATGACGCGTACGACTCGTTCGCGGAAAACCCGGAGCGTGGTGCTGTCTCCATTACCATCGACTCGAGTAACAATACTCTGGACGGCATACGCGACGCGATCAATACCGCCAATGCCGGTGTTCAAGCCAGCATTGTGAATGATGGTGAAGGTTTCATTCTGGTTCTGAAGTCGGATCAGACCGGCGCTGATCATTCTCTGGAGATTACCGCAACAGAGGGTGCCACTGCGGGACTTTCGGCATTGTCTTTTAATGCAGCGGCCAGTACGCCGGGGACCAACTTCACGCAGTCAGTGGCAGGGCAGGATGCTGCCGTAGTGATTGACGGTATTAACATCACCCGAGAAACCAACACCATAGACCAGGTGATCCCCGGCGTGGTGTTTAACGTGCTGGCCAGTTCCGAGGGCAAAACCGAAACGATCTCGGTGAGCCAGGATGTGGCTGCCATCACCGAGAACGTGCAAACGTTTGTGGACGAATATAACGCGCTCAAGTCGTTAACGGATGAACTGACCGAGTTTGACGAAGACGACGGCGGGGCGCTGCTGACAGGCGATTCCACCGTACGCAGCTTAACCTCACAACTGCGTCGTTTTCTTTCGCGCAGCGTCGGTGAGGTAGAATCCAACAGCATCCGCGCGCTGGTGGACATCGGCATCAGCACGAATCAGAACAACGGATTCCAGTTGGCCTTTAACAGCGGGGTGTTTCAACAGGCCCTGGCCACTTCCCCCGATGACGTGCTGGCGTTGCTTGCGGATCAAAGCCGGGCCAGCGACAGTCAGATCTCGTTCCTTGGGTTTCAGTCCGGCACTGCAGCGGGCAGTTATGCTGTGAATATCAGCCAGGCCTCAACCCAGGCGCAACTATTTGGCGCAACCACTCCGGGGCTGGATAGTGGCGTGACCATTGATGACGACAACGACACGTTGTCTGTGACAGTTGATGGTGTCGCGTCCGGCGTGATCACCCTGGCCCAGGCTAGTTATACGGATGGCGCTGAGTTGGCGCAGGAGCTGGAGACTCAGATTAACCTGGACAGTACCTTGAGTACGGCGGGTCGCACGGTTGAGGTGAGCTACGATACCACGTTGCAACAGCTGGTCCTGACATCAACGCGCTTCGGCAGCGCGTCAACCATTGGTATTGATACGGTCGATACCAATACGGAAAGTCAGCTGGGTCTCGCGGTAAACGCTGCGGTAAACAACGTTGGCGTGGATGTTCAAGGCACCGTAAACGGTCTAGCCGGAACGGGCACGGGTCAGTTTCTGTCGATTCCCAGCGGTCCGGTGGCGGCGCAGGCCGGCGTATATCAGGGGACCTCCGTGGCGACGCTGAACGACGGCAATATTGTGGTGGATGCAACCAACAATACCTTTCGGGTCAGCGTCGACGGCACGTTAACTGAAGACGTGGTCCTGACTAACGCGACCTACAGTACCGCAGCAGAGCTGGCGAGCGAAATTCAGAGCCAGATTAACGCAGACGCCAACCTCTCGACGCTGGACAAATCTGTGACGGTGGCCTTCGATGCGGCCAACAGTCGCTTTACTATCACTTCACCCTCAGCCGGGGCAGAATCCAGCGTCAATCTGACGTTTGCCAATGCCGGTGCAGCTAGCGCTCTAGGCTTAACGGTTGGTGTTGGCCAACCCGGCCGGCAGGCGTCCTCAGTCGCAGACCCGGCTGCCGGAATTCAATTGCTGGTGCAGGGCACCGAGGTGGGCGAGCGGGGTACAGTCACCCTGGTGCGCGGCGTGATGAATCAAATTGATTCGTTTCTCACCGAATTCACCAGTTTTGGCGGCACGTTGTCCAACAAACTGGATAGTCTTGGTGAACGGGTTGACGACATCGATGAGGAAGCGGCTGACTTCTCCACGCGTATGGATCTGTTGGAAGAACGTTTGCGTTTGCAGTTTGCAGCAGCGGATGCGCTCATATCCACATTGAACAACACGTCAGAGTTCCTTGATCAACAGTTGTCCGCACTGCCGGGCTTCCGCCGTGACTCAGATAACTGAGCAGCGCGCTAAAGTTTTACCCCGCATGACCGCTAAAACTACTAACCATCCAACGGAATAATTTAAGTGAACAGCCACGTAAAGCAATATCAACAGCTCGATGTTTCCACTGCGATTGATGAAGCCTCGCCGCATCAGTTAATCGACATGTTATTCCGTGGTGCAAACGACCGTATCCTGCAGGCCCTTGGCTCGCTGGAGCGCGATGACATGGCCGGCAAAGCCCGGGCCATTAACGCCTGCATTGATATTCTCAGTGGCCTGCAGGCTTCTTTGGACCACGAGCAGGGCGGTGACCTGGCCGGTAATCTGGAAAGTCTCTACGATTACATGCAGCGTCGTTTGTTCCGTGCGACCAGTGATAACGATGCGGCAGCGTTACGCGAAGTGGCTGATCTGTTGTCCACCCTGCGCAGCGCCTGGGTGCAGATTGATCCTGCCGCGAGCGTGAGTGCAGGTTAGTGAGTTCGTCCGGATATGCACACGCCCTGGCGCAACTGGACATTATTGAAGCGGCGGTGGAAGCCGGTGACCTGGAAGCGGCACAGGTTGCTGCCCGCAAACTCAAACCGCTGCTGGTCAGTGAACAGGTGGATCAGTTAACTGCCCTGAAAGCCCGCATTGATGCATTGGCGATCGGCGTGCAGGCGATGCAGGACCAGGATGCCCGGCAACTGAAGCAGATGCGCCGTCAACGGGTTGGCATTGACGCCTATCAGACTATGCAGGGTGCCTGAATCCCGACGTTTACCGCCAGTGTGCTGACACTTCAGCACGCTTCACCGACGGAAATTTGACCAATTGAAATAACCTACTTTACTTGTACTTGAGTGAGGCGCTTAAGTTTGTGAGGTTTTTCAATGGGTCATGCGCATTTAACCGATTTTTCTGTCGGTCTTGATTTTGCTGATGCGCAGCAGAGTCAGCAGGTACACCAATTGTTGGCATTTGCCGATGTACCGTTAGCAGCATCGTTACAGGACGCTGCGGTGGTGGTCGGTGACGGCAGTGGCGCTGGGCGTTTCAGCGCTTATGTAATGCTTTACGATGGTGCTGCTGAGTCACCTCAACTTCCGGCACCCAATCAACCGGGACACCTGACCCTGGTCTCCCCACTAAAACTGACACCATTGCTGGCAACGCTTGCCCAGGCCATCGGGCACATCCATCAGACACGGGTCTGCGGAGAGAGTGAAGGTGTATTTGCAACGTACGCCGGGGTCAGTGATGCGGCAATCGAAACGCGACAGCTGATGGCCAGTGCTGCGCGCCAGGACGTGACTGTATTAATTACCGGTGAATCCGGCACTGGCAAAGAAGTGGTGGCGAGAGCTTTGCATTTGGGTTCTGCCCGCCAGGGCGGTCCTTTTGTCCCAGTGAATTGTGGCGCCATTCCCGCAGAACTGTTGGAGAGTGAGCTGTTTGGTCACGAGAAAGGGGCATTTACCGGGGCGATTACGCAGAAAACCGGCCGTTTTGAACTCGCCCATGGCGGTACCTTGTTTCTCGACGAGATTGGTGATTTACCCTTTCCTATGCAGGTTAAGCTGCTTCGCGCCATAGAGCAGAAGAGTTTCGAACGCATTGGTGGTAGTCAGACCCGAGTGTCTGATGTGCGTATTGTGGCGGCTACCAACAAAGATCTGGAAAGCAAAATCCACAGTGGTGAGTTTCGCGAAGATCTGTACTACCGGCTCAACGTTTTTCCCATCGAGTTACAACCATTGCGTGAGCGTACTGAGGACCTCCCTGTGCTGGTGGACGTGCTCGTTGGGCGCATTCAACAGGAGCAGGGCCTGCAGGTTCGTTTTTCTGTTGATGCGCTGGCGCTGCTGGCGCGTTATCCCTGGCCGGGCAATGTGCGTGAGTTGGCTAATTTGTTGCAGCGCCTGGCGATTCAGTATCCCCATGGTCTGGTGCGAACGGATGATCTGCCTAAGAAGTATCTTGAACCCAACACTGAGCAAGTGCTGGACGCACCGGTGACGCCAGTCAGCGAACACCCGGAACCGGCTGAAGTGTTGTTACCGGTGAACGGAATAGACCTGAAAGACTATCTCACGCGATTGGAAAAAAGTTTGATTGAGCAGGCGCTGGAAGACACCAACGCGGTGGTGGCCCGGGCAGCCGATCGTTTGCATATCCGCCGCACCACACTGGTGGAAAAGATGCGCAAACATGGTCTGGGCCGGGTGGAAACGCTGCAATGATTGATCTGATCAGCGCGGCGGACGACCGTGAAGCACAACGAATTCAAGCAGGTCTGGACGCCCGGGGATTTCAGACCCGCCGCCATGCGGACCCGCAGAGTGAAAGTGATGGCATTCAGCTGGTGCACGTCGCCACGCTGCGCGCTCATGGAGATGATCAGCCTCTAACGCCCAATGTCATTGCCTTTGGTGGATCCGACTCCGCTGCAGATGCGGTATCGGTATTGCGCCTGGGCGCAGTGGAGTATTTACCTACGGGTGCATCCATCGAGCATATCTGTCAGTCGTTGCAGCGGCTTCTTCGCGAACAAGGCGCCCGCGCGAGCGCCACCCCTGCACCAGAGCTTGTTGATGCGCCAGCGGAAACTGAAGAACCCGCTGCGGCGCAGCCGGTCGACGATGTAGCGCAACTGTGCGCCAGTGAGGCCATGCAGCGCTCGTTTGCGCTGGCAGAGCGAGTGGCTCAAGCAGACATCGCGGTCATGGTCAGCGGGCCCAGTGGTACGGGCAAAGAAGTTGTCGCGCAGTATATTCATCGGCATTCTCCGCGCAGAAACGGCCCATTCATTGCGTTGAATTGCGCCGCCATTCCGGAAACCATGCTCGAAGCGCTGTTGTTTGGTCACGACAAGGGTGCATTCACGGGCGCCACGGAAAAGCGCATGGGCAAGTTTGAGATGGCTCATGGCGGGACCCTGTTGCTGGATGAGATTACAGAAATGCCGGTATCGCTGCAGGCCAAGCTGCTGCGCGTGCTGCAGGAAAAAGAAGTGGAGCGCATCGGTAGTAACCAGCCGCGCAAGGTTGACGTCCGGGTGATTGCGACGAGTAATCGTAATCTGCGGCAGGCGGTGTCTGACGGCGTGCTGCGGGAGGACTTGTACTATCGTCTGAGCGTGTTTCCCATTGAGCTGCCGGCCCTGGGTCAGCGAGTGGCGGACATACTACCGTTGGCACAGCATTTTCTGACGCAATACGGTGCGCGGCCTATGCGTTTAAGTGAATCCGCCCAAACTCAGCTGCTGCGTTATGCCTGGCCGGGCAACGTGCGTGAACTCGAAAATTGTATTCAACGTGCAGTGGTGTTGTGTGAGACCGATACGATCACGCCGGCTGATCTGGCGCTGGATAGTGCAACTGAGTTGCTGCCGGCGCTGGCTGCGGAGGGTGATGCTGGGGATACGGTAAACGAGACCCCACGCGAAACGCTGGCGGATCAGGTTCGCTCAGCGGAGGAACAACTGTTGTTACAGACGCTGTCTGCAAACAATGGCGTGCGCAAAACCACAGCGGTGGAACTCGGTATTTCGGAGCGCACATTGCGTTACAAACTCAAGCAATTGCGGGACCGCGGTGTCCTTGCCTGACTGGAGCAAAGTGAATTATGGATGTTAGAGCCGCAGCCAGTGCCGACATCAACGCGGTGCTGCAACAGATGCGCACACTGCGCGACCAAGCTGCCCAGCCGCTGCGTGAAACCGCACCCGGGCAATTACAGCAACTGGACAGATCCAACCCCAGTGAGTCAGCCGCTGCAGTCAAAACAGACTTTGGCGCGTTGCTGGGTGACGCGGTGCAGACCGTCAATCAGCTGCAGAAAACTTCGGGTGCTGGCGCTGCTGCGTTTGCCCGGGGTGAAGAAACTGATCTGATCAAGGTCATGATCGACAGCCAGAAATCCAGTATCGGCTTTCAAGCCATGGTCCAGGTGCGCAACCGAATGGTGACGGCGTATCAGGACATTATGAACATGCCGATCTGATAGGACTAAGAGGAAGAGATTAAGCCCATGGCTGAAATGCAATTACCCGCTGCCAACGCACAAATGGATGGACAGTTTGTACCCGGCGCTAACTTTCTCAAAGGCGCTGTGGGCATGCCGGTTGTGCGCCAGATGACTTTGATGATTGCGCTCGCAGCCAGTGTGGCGGTTGCGGTGTTTGCTATCTTCTGGATGCAGGGACCGGATTACCGCCCCATCGGTGGGGCCACTTCTCCCGCGGAAACCAACGAAATAGTCAACGTGCTGGAAAGCAATCAGATGAGCTACAAGCTGGATCAGCGTTCCGGCATGGTGCTGGTGCCAGCAGACGAAATTTACTCTGCACGGATGATGCTGGCGGGCGCTGAGGTTCTGGATGGACGTCAACTGGGTTACGAACTGCTGGACAAAGAACAGGGCTTCGGCGTCAGTCAGTTTATGGAGATCGCCAAACACAGGCGCTCAGTTGAAGGTGAATTGGCGCGCAGTATTGCCACCATTACCTCCGTCATGCAGGCCCGGGTGCTGTTAGCGACCCCAAAATCGACATCGTTTCTGCGCGACCGACGCAAACCCAGTGCGTCGGTGACCGTCACGCTCAAACCAGGTCGGCGCCTCACGTCAGATCAGGTCAGCGGCATTACTAATCTGGTTGCGGCCGCGGTACCCGAATTAAAATCGGCGGACGTGGTTGTCGTGGACCAGTCCGGCTCTTTGTTATCCAATGGCAGACAGGACGCTGCGTTGCAGCGCAGCGAAAAAGACCTGGCGCTGGCGCGGACTATCGAACTGTCGCTACACGAGAAAGTCAGCAATATTCTGGGCCCCTGGGTTGGGGTAGACCGATTTACGGCGGAAGTGTCAGCCAGTGTTGATTTCACCCGGGCTGAACAGACGGAAGAAAGTTACAACCCAGAACTGGCCGCGTTGCGCAGCGAGCAGGTGATGGAAGAACAGCAGGTCGGTGTCGACAACGCGGTCGGCGGGGTGCCTGGCACATTGTCCAACCAGCCGCCGGAGTTTAACGAGGCGGAAAGTGAAGCTGAAGAAACCCCGGGCCGACGTTCCCAGTCTACCCGTGCTACGCGCAACTATGAGGTGGACCGTACCATCAGCCATACGCAGTATCAGGTCGGGCGGTTGCAACGCTTGTCAGTCGCCGTGGTGGTGGATCACCGTCCTGTCGTGGACGCGGAAAGTGGTGAAACCAGTCTGGAACCCTGGGCGGAAGAAGATCTTAACGAGTTGACGCAAGCCGTACAGAGCGCCGTAGGGTTTGATCAGGAGCGGGGCGACACAGTCAGTGTTGTTAATCGAGCCTTCTATCGTGAGCCTGTCAGCGAACTGGCGCCCACGCCGTTTTGGGAAACCGGCTGGTTTTCGGACATTGTCAAACAGGTTCTGGGCGGGCTGGCAATTCTGTTGGTGGTCTTTGGGCTGCTGCGTCCGATGTACAAAAATCTGAGTCAGGCTGGTGACATGGTCAGAGAGCAACAGAGTATGGCCATTGCGGACATGACACAGATGCGCGAGGCGGCATTGCAGGAAGCGGTGCCCGGATTACCCGCCACCATCACCACGGACCCGGATGACAGTGCCACGCAGAAAATGGAAACCGTTCGTAATCTGATTGGGGAAGATCCCGCGCGTGTGGCGCAGGTGGTTAAACACTGGGTAGGTGATAATGAGTGAGGCAGCGTTGGAATTGAACAAAGTGGATCAGGCGGCCATTCTGCTGTTGACCATCGGTGAGGCTGAGGCTGCGCAGGTGCTGAAACACCTGGATCAGCGGGAGATTCAGCGTATCAGTGAGTCCATGACTGCACTCGGTGCGGTAAGCACGGATCAGATTGAAGTTGTTGTTGATGAATTTCTCCAGACAGTCAGTGACGAGTCCGGTCTGACGATGCAATCGGGGCGTTACCTGAAAAACACGCTGACCCACGCGCTTGGTGAAAACAAAGCCAATTCCGTGATCGAGAAAATCAACGGTGGCAGCACTGCCGGTCTGGATAAACTGCGTTGGATGGACCCCCGTGCCATCGCCGACTTTATTGTTACCGAACATCCCCAGATTCAGGCTATTGTCATGTCGTTTCTGGAGCCCGAACAGGCGGCTCAGGTGATCAGTCATTTACCGGAGGGACAGATCCGGCGCGACATTGTGATGCGTGTTGCCAATCTGGAATCTATTCCGCCAGCAGCCATTGCGGAACTGGCGCTGGTGTTGGAAGAGCAGGCCAGTCAGGCCGGCCCGGCCCGCTTCGCGCAGTTGGGCGGGCGTAAAACTGCAGCGGACATCCTCAACAGCATGGAGAAAGGCACCAACGAAGCGGTGATCGAAGCGATCAAAGAGGCCAACGAGGAACTGGGAGACGCGATTAACGATCTCATGTTTGTGTTCGACAACCTGGCTGCTGTTGACGATCGCGGTATTCAGACCCTGTTGAAAGAGGTCTCGACCGACACGCTCACAGTTGCATTGAAAGGGGCTGAGCGCAGCCTGCAGGAAAAGATATTCGCGAATATGTCGAAGCGTGCTGCGGAACTGTTGCAGGATGATATGGAAGCCAAGGGACCCGTACGTTTATCTGATGTTGAAGCCGCCCAGAAAGAGATTCTACTAGTTGCCAGACGCTTGGCTGAATCCGGCGAGATCATGCTGGGTGGCGGCGGTGATGAGATGATCTAGGGGCCCTGGTCTGCATGCCTTATCAATGGAAAAAAATCAGCACGCTGGCTAATCCGCGTATGCCTGGTGTCATCAGTCTGCAACCAGAACCCGCTGAACGAGTGCCGGGGCAGGAAACTGAATTGCAAGCGGCTGCTCCCGGTCAGCCGGTGACAACGGGCACGGATTACCAGGATGGTTTCAGTCAGGGGCATGCGGAGGGCACCGCTGCCGCAGTGGCAGAACAGAAGAAGTTGCTGGCTAACTTAAGTCAGTTGCTGACCCAGCACGAACAAACCCGGAACGAGGCTATTCAAGAGTCCGTGAGCGTGGTGGCGCGGCTGATGCAAGATGTGTTCCGGAGCCTGTTTGCTCATGAACTGACCGTGAGCCCCACGCTGTTGCAGACGCTTGTTGAAAAAAGTATCAGCCGTCATGAAGAGGTTTCTGATGCTGCGGCGACGCGTATTTACCTGTGTCCCCGCGATTATGCCGCCTTGACTACAGCGGATACTGTTTTAACAGCAACGGCAGACGATGCTGAAGAGGCAGGTCCGTCCGATGCGGCGGACACTCAACAGCCGTTCTTGAAGTTGTTAGCCCAGGACGACAGTTTGTCGCCGGGTGCCATCCGCATTGATGCGGGTGACGCGCTGATAGATCTGAATGTGGCTGATAACGTGGCTGATCTGCTGTCGGCAGCAGCAGGAGAACTTGCGGAGCAGGTGAATGCACAGCCTGGCGGATAAGCTGGCCGCGTATGTCACCGGCCATCATGATGCAGCTCTGGCACCGGTTGCTTATGGCCAGGTGGTGCGTTCTGTGGGTCTGCTCATTGAAGCTGTTGGATTGCAGGCTTCGTTGGGGCAACTATGCTGGTTGCAGCGGCGTATGCCCATCACTGGCAGCAGGCAACAACAGAGTGAAATCCCCTGTGAGGTGGTTGGTTTTGACAAGAGCCGTACCTTTCTGATGCCATTGACAAACATTGACGGAGTGGAAACCGGGGCGCTGCTGCGGGCCTCTCGCGTGAACCCGGCGCAGCTGGTATTGCAAGCGCCGGATGTTCTGTTGGGGCGGGTGGTTAACGGACTGGGTGAACCGATTGATGGTCTGGGTCCCATACCACAGGATGCTGGACAGCCTGGCGCCCACAACATCAGCACACCGGTGCCCAACAGCAATATTAATCCCATGCAGCGAACACCGATCAGCACACAGCTGGATACGGGTATTGCCGCCATAAACGCGCTGTTAAGTACGGGGGTTGGCCAGCGCGTAGGCCTGTTTGCCGGCAGTGGGGTGGGCAAAAGTGTATTACTCGGCATGCTGGCGCGATTTGTACATGCCGATGTGGTGGTGGTGGGCCTGATTGGCGAACGCGGCCGGGAGGTCCAGGAATTTGTCCTAGACAACCTGGGCAGTGGTTTGGCCCGGGCGGTGGTGGTGGCCTGTCCGGCAGACGACTCGCCAGCGTTACGCTTGCGTGGCGCGCAGTTAACCACACAGATTGCCGAACGATTTCGAGCCCAGGGTAAGAACGTACTGCTGCTCATGGACAGTCTCACCCGGGTTGCCCAGGCTCAACGCGAAATTGGTCTGGCCCTGGGCGAACCGCCCACCAGTAAGGGGTATACCCCATCTGCGTTTGCCTGGCTGCCACGTCTGGTAGAACGTGCCGGTCTGGGTGCGTCGGCAGGAGAGGGGGGTATTACCGCTTTCTATACCGTGCTGATGGAAGAAGATGATATGCAGGACCCAATCGTGGATGCGGCACGGGCGATCCTGGACGGTCATATTGTGTTGAGTCGTCAAATGGCTGAACTGGGGATATACCCGGCCATCGACGTTGGGCGTTCAGTCAGCCGGGTCATGACGCGGGTTACCGCACCGGAGCAACAGGCCCTGGTCAGTAAATTTCGTGATCTGTGGCAAACGTACCGGGAACAGCAGGACTTGATCAACATTGGCGCTTATCGGAGGGGCAGCGATGCCCACATTGACGAGGCCATCCATTTCTATCCGGCGATGTGTGACTTTGTCAGTCAGCATGCGGATGAGCAGATGGATGTCGGTAAGTCCCTGGCCGATTTGCAGGCATTGTTTGCTAATCCTCCTGTTGAGGCGGTTCCTGCCGAGATGTTGCTGAATGCTGACGCCACATGACCGAGCAGACAAAACTGGACAAAATCCTGCAGTTGCGGCGCCTCAAGGAAAACGAAACGGCAGCCGCCTTGGCGCGCACCCGCGACGTGCGCGTGTCTGCAGAAGACAAGTCGGCGGAACTGGCCGAAATTACCGGACAGTATCGAGACAAACATACCGGGCAACAGACATTCAGCCCATTCCTGCTGCGTCAGTTTCGTGAATTCTACGGGCAACTGAATAAAGCGGCGCACTTACAGAATATGGAACTCGAAAGAGCGCGCCAGGCTGAGAATACGGTGCTGGCCCATTTCCATGGTCACTACCTGGAACGGCGTGCCCTGGAAAGTCTGATAGCGCAACGTGAACTGACGCACAAATATGAAGAAAAAAAGGCGCAGCGTAAATCCCAGCGCGCATCGCGCAAGGGCCCACTAGGCTAAGCTTAGCGTTGCACTCTCATTGACACGGAATGGCGAATGACAATTCAAAAGAACTTTGACGAAGCAGCCGGGAAGCTGACCATAGCGGTGCAGGGCCGGTTTGACTTCAGTGCACACAAGGATTTTCGCGAATCATATGAGTCCCTGCAGCAGACACCGGACAGCTACTCCATAGATATGAGCGACGCGAACTACATCGACAGTTCGGCGCTGGGTATGCTGCTGCTGTTGCGTGACCATGCCGGTGGTGATCATGCCGACGTCGAGATCGTCAATTGCACGGCTGACGTGAAAAAGATTCTGACCATATCCAATTTTGATCAGCTGTTTACCATCCACTAGCGACAGATGAATAGTCAGATGTCCAGCCGTGTTCTGGTTGCGGACGACAATGCGGTGGACCGTCAGCTACTGTCGACCATCGTCAAGCGTGCGGGGTACGAGGTCATAGCCGCGGTAGACGGCAATGACGCGGTGGAGAAGTATTACGCCGAAAACCCGGATCTGGTCCTGCTGGACGCGTTGATGCCGGGCAAAGACGGGTTTGCTGTGGCGGAAGAGATTAAAGCCAACAGCGCTGACAAGTTTGTCCCCATTATATTCCTGACGAGTTTGACCGAAGCCAGTGAACTGGCGCGTTGTGTTGAGGCGGGCGGAGACGATTTTCTGTCCAAGCCCTACAATCGAGTGATCCTGCAGGCCAAGCTCAGCGCCCTGCAACGTATGCGCGACATGCATCAGACGCTGCAGCAACAGCGCGATGAAATTTCCCGCCACCACCTGCAACTGGTCACGGATCAGGAAGCCGCCAAGGCGGTGTTTGACAATGTTGCACACGCACGACACCTGAATGTCAGTTACATCAAACACCTGTTGTCGCCTCTGGCAATTTTTAATGGCGACGTGCTTCTGGCTGCACAGAATCCCAGCAACAACCTGTATCTGATGTTGGGTGATTTCACCGGCCACGGGCTGGCCGCAGCAATCGGCGCATTGCCGCTTTCTGATGTGTTTTACGGGATGACAGCCAAAGGCTTTTCGCTGGCTGAACTGGTCCGTGAGTGTAATCGCAAACTCTGCTCTGTATTGCCTTCCGGATATTTCTGCTGTGCAGCCGCGCTGTATATCGACTTCAGCCGACAGACCGTGGAGTTCTGGAACGGAGGTTTACCGTCGGTCTATCTACGCCGCCATCAAGCGGGTGAACACCAGGACAGCGTGGTGCCGTTAACGTCCAGCCATTTGCCTTTGGGTATTTTGTCGCCGGACGGTTTCAAAGAC
>JBCCUW010000036.1:0-15606 GCA_039196385.1 Pseudomonadota bacterium | reverse complement strand
GCGGTCATCAACGGCACAAATGCCAGAATCAGCACCCAGAAGTTGCGCTCCCGCAGAATGGACGCGGTGGTCCACACGGGAAAATCTCCAGCCGTGACAGGGCCCGCGGCAGTGGGGTCATCCGCCTCTCCTGTTGACTCTCCTTCCGGCTCTCCTGCAACACCTTTGTCTTTGGGCTCGTTAGCCACAAAACACCAGACCACAGGCAACACTACAATAAGAATTAACAGCGCCAGCAACAGATGCGTCGTCCGCCACCCGTAAGCCGCAAAGAGCACCCCAACGAGAATAGGCAACACAAAGCCACCAATGGAAGTGCCGGTTGTCGAGATGCCGATGGCCAGACCGCGCCGACGCGTAAACCATTTTGCGGCCAGGGTTTGCGCAGCCAGGGGGCCAGCCAGCAGGATACCCAGTGGAATCAGCGTGCTGTAAACCAGCACAATGTGCCAGATCTGAGTGGCCTGCGAAGCCGCAACAAAACCTGCTGCTGCAAAACCCGCACCGGCACTGACGAGCCACTTGATTGAGCGCCGGTCCATAGCATGCCCGACAAACGGGGAAATCAGCCCCTGTGCCACCATCATGCCAACGTTCGCCCACATGACATCAGCCAGGTCAACGTTGAACTCGTCGGCCCAGATGGGTGCCCAGAAAATGAAAGAAAAGAACGTCAGACCAAACAACATGGCCTGAAACGTCATACCTGCGCCTATGATGTTCCAGCCGTAGTACCAACGTCGCGCAGCCATATGAGTTCCCGAATCAGGTTTCCGCAGATGCCTTGGGCAGACTCACTGATGCACCGAAATTTCCACCGCATCCGCGTGCTGGGTGTACTCTATCTGTGCTTCCCGATGTTCACTGGTGTAGTGACCCACGTTGCGCACGTATTCCAGATACTCATCCGGGCTGAAGATTTCACCCACATTGTCCGCCACAACAATTGTACCGGGGCCGACTAACCCCCGCTGTTCCATTAACTGCAGATCGCCTTTGTACAGATCTTTCCAGTGATCCAGAAAAACAAGGTCAAACCGACCTTCAACGCTGGCCAACACCTCAGTTGAGGGTCCATGCAAGAATGTGATCTGCTCACTCAACCCGGCCACGGCCACATTGGCCCGGGCACTTTCGACAAAGGCGCCGTTTATCTCAATGGACGTGACCGACGCTTCCGGTCCCAACGCGTGAGCCAGCATAATTGACGAGTAGCCACAGTATGCCCCTAACTCCAGCACTCTGGCGGTTGCGGGCAGACGGGCCGCCATTTCTTCTACCAGTGGACCTTTGTCCGGGCCGACGTTCATCAACCAACGTTCTTCCCGGGCAAACTTATCTATCGTGCGTAATACATCTTCAGGCTCACCGGAGCGGGCATGCACCGCCACATATTCAGCCACCCGCACCGGTCGTGGAGGCGCCCCAGACACTTTGTCGATGATCGCATGTGCGGCATTCTTAAGGGTGAACCCCAACATGCCAGGCGCCAAAAATTTCCAGAATTTCACCGTCGCCCCCCAAACGTCGCCAACCCCACCTCAGCAAGCGTGCTGGTTTGCCAGGTCCGAGTCAAGCCAGAGGCGGGACAGATAAATCAGAGGTATCAGAGCTATCAGAGGTAATAGAGCTATCAGAGGTAATAGAGCGACACGTACAGCGTGAGCAACACCACAATCCATAAAGCTGTGGTACCTATCTGCCAGGTCCGGCCCAGCGGACCGCCGCTGCCCAGCAACTGTGCAAGCCGGGTCAACATGACCGGCGTGAAGGCGGCACGCCAGTCGCGCAACCGCTGCCCGAGGTTGGCAAACAGCCGCAGTATCTGGTTGCCCAATCGGTAAAACAGCACGCGCCACAGCCAGTCCATGTCGAGTGAGATTGTCAGGGTACGACGCATTAGCGGCAGCAGCAGGAAAAACGCCAGACCGGAGAACAGCAACAGCTGCAAATAGAACAATACTTTATCCGGTGCATAAGCATCATATTCCACAGGATACGGTAACAAGGCCCAAAGCGGCTCAGGATATACGCCCAGAAAAATACACAAAAAGGCAAACAACACCATGGCCACACCCATGTTCCAGGGGGCATCCTTTGGCCGTAAGCCGGAATCTTTCTGAAAGAACACAAACCAGGGAAACTTGATGCCCGCATGTAGAAAAACACCTGCGGACGCTGCTGCCAGGAGGAAATAAACTGCCGCCAGACCCTCGTTTTCAGCCGCCACCGAAATCAGCGTTTTCGTGGTAAAACCGGAGGTAAGTGGAAAGCTGGAGATCGCCAGCGCACCGATGATGCCGCAGACGGTGGTCAGCGGCATAGTGCGAAATAGTCCACCCAGATCTGAGCAGCGGGTCATGCCGGTTCGATAGATCACCACACCGGCGCTCATGAACAATAACGCCTTATAAATGATGTGCGCAAATGCGTGCGCTGCTGCGCCATTCAGCGCCGTCTCGGTGCCGATGCCGACCGCGCACACCATGAATCCCACCTGATTCACCACTGAATAAGCCAGAATGCGGCGAGCGTCGTTCTCCAGCAGCGCATAGATAATGCCGTAGAAAATCATGTACAAGCCCACCCAGATCAGGACGCTTTCGCCCGGAAACAACAGGATGAGTGCCAACACGGCAGACTTGGTCGTAAACGCAGAGAGAAAAACCGAGCCGGTGGGACTGGATGCAGGATAAGCATCAGCAAGCCAGGCGGACAACGGTGGCGCCGCCGCATTAATCAGAATACCGATCAACACCATCCAGGTATCAAAGTTGGTCGCAAGCAGCGGCTGAATGTCGACCGAGCCCGTATGTACAACAATCCCTTCAATGCCCACCTTCAGGATCACGCCACCCAGTAGATGCAGAATGGCGTAGCGAATACCCGCTGCCCGTGCCTCAGGGGTGCCACCACACCACACCACCACCGTGGAAAATATGGCCATGAGCTCCCAGAACAGAAACAGGGTGATCAAATCCCCGGCAAAACACACACCCACTGCACCGGCCGCATAAGCAAATGCTGCGGCCAGCTCATACCACCGCGCCTGGCGAAACGCGAATAAACCGCCGACAAACGCCATTACGGAAAAAATTGATGCAAACAGCCTTCTTAAGGGACTGCCTTCAATGGGCTCAATTTCATAACCCAGAAAACCAGCGGTGGCGACCACACCATCGGGAATCTGCCATACCGCCCACAGCGCCACCAGCGGAGTTATCAGAATCACGGCGGAACGCAGCACGCCCCGAGTCAGGGCAATGAGTAATGCACCCGCAAGCAGGACAACGGCGGGAATCAGTACGCCGTCAATCATCGTAGTAGTTCTCAGGTCGTTTCAGCAGATAACCCAGCGCCTTCGCCACCAGTACCATGGCGACACAGGCCAGAAAGCCGAAGCCTGCGCCAAAACCCAACCAGCCATCAATGCCGAAATAGCCCTTAATCTTGATGAAAAACTGGGCAAGCACCGTTAACGCCAGGACTATGGAAAACCCAATCCACAGCCAACGGATGGTCGTGGGACGCACCAACCAGTGATCGTCAGGTGTAGGTTCAGACTGCGGACGATGATCTTTGTGCACCGTTGTTACTCCACCAGCTGGCTTTCCAGATCCAGCACGCCTTGGTTGAAGAAGAAAAATCCGAGCGTTGCCAATGCGGTGAGCGACAGCGCCAGCACCGACGCAAAGGGCGCTTCCCCATGCGGTTTGCTGTCTCCCGTCTCTTTGGCAAACCAGGCAGCAAAAACTATGGGTAAAAAGTAAGCCGCGTTAAGCACCGTACTCAGAATGATCGTGAAAATAGCCACATAATTATCACTTTGAAACGCACCCGCCAGAATGAACCATTTGGACACAAAGCCCCCAGTTGGAGGCACGCCAATCATGGAGAGTGCCCCAATGGTAAACGCAGCCATGGTCCAGGGCATACGCGCACCAATGCCGCGCAGCTGATGCAACTCGGTTTTCTTGGATGCCGTGTAGATAGCGCCGGCGGCAAAAAACAGTGTAATTTTGCCAAATGCATGCGCCACAATATGCACGGCCGCACCAATTTCTGACAACGGCGTCAACACAGCTGCAGCCATGATCACGTAAGACAATTGACCAATGGTGGAATAAGCCAGCATGCGTTTGAGATTCTGTTGCCGCAATGCCACGACGCTGGCGGCAATAATCGTAAACGCAGCAGCATACAGCAGCCACCCCCCGGCCGGTTCGGCAAACAGCGTCTCCACGCCAAACACATAGATAATCACCTTGGTTACTGTGAATACCCCGGCTTTCACCACCGCTACCGCATGTAGCAAAGCGCTGACAGGCGTGGGCGCCACCATGGCGGCGGGTAACCAGCGGTGTACCGGCATAATGGCAGCCTTACCAATACCCAGCACAAACAGCAATAACATGAAGCCCATGGCCGGTCCGGCAATGTTGCCAGCCAGAATCCCTCCCGGAGTGAAGGTGAGCGTACCAGCAACCAGATAGGTCCAGATTATCGCAGGCAACAACAACCCGATGGACGTACCCAGGAGAATACCCAGATAGATCCGCGCCGAGGCTATGGTTGGCTTGTCACCTTTATGGGCAACCAGCGGGTAAGTGGAGATGGTCAGAATCTCGTAACACAGGAACAGCGTGAGGAGGTTGTCCGCAAAAGCCACCCCCATAACCGCACCAATGGCAATCGCAAAACAGATATAGAAGCGTGTCTGTTTGGATTCTTTGTTACCCCGCATGTAACCAATAGAGTAAATCGAGTTAACAATCCACAAGGTGGCGGCCAGCGCCGCAAACAGCATACCCAGAGGTTCCACGGTAAAAGCGATGCTTAAATCACCAAACAACTGCGCCACCGTCAGGTGAGGCCTGCCGCCAGCCATGATGTCGGGCACAATCGACCATACAACCCCTGTCAGGGCAGCGGCGATTACCAGCGTGACGGTTTCTCGCAGGTTGGGCCAGCGACCTGTAAGCGCGATCAACAATGCCCCGGCAAACGGCAGTATCAGCGCCAACTGGATCGCTTCGACGCTGCTCACGGCAGATGCCTTAACAGTTCTTCTGCAGCGGCTTCAGACAAGCCGACAGGCAAGCCGGGCATGAGCCCGAAATAAACGTTGGCCAGGGCCGCTACCCATACACCTGCCACCAGCATCCAAGGAGGCTCACTAGCGGACAGGGCGTTGCCCGCTGGTGTGCCAAAGTACAGGCGCTCGATAACGCGCCACATGTAGATCACGGCAGCCAGCGAACTGAGCACAATCACGACCACTGCGACGATGCCCAGCGGGCCCTGCTCCAACGCTGCGGATAACAGCAACCACTTGGAGATAAAGCCGGCTGTACCCGGAATACCCACCAGGCTGGCGCCTGCCAGCGCCAGCGCCGCAGCTGTCCAGGGCATGGTGCGTCCGGCACCGGCAATATCCGCCAGGCGCAGGCCACTCAGGCGCATCGCCAGAGCAGCCACGGCAAGAAACAACGCGCCCTTGGCCAGAGCGTGGTTGAACATATGCACAACCCCCGCGGTAATTCCGGCTTTACTGGCAAAACTGGCGCCCAGCAGGATGTAACCCACCTGGGCTACGGAAGAATAAGCCAGCAGACGCTTGAGATGCCCTTCAAACATAGCGACGGCTGAGCCGATCAGAATACCAAGCAGCGCCAATGGCGCCAGGAAGCTCGCGAACTGAAACGCATGCCCGGTGAGGTTGCCCTGGAAGACCACAAAGTCAAAACGCAGCAGCACGTAGATGGCCACCTTGGTCGAACACGCGGCAATGAATGCGGTCACGATATGCGGTGCATGCGTGTAGGCATTGGGCAACCAGACATGCAGAGGAAATACCGCAGCCTTCAGGGCCAGACCCACCGTGATAAAGCCGGCGGCAACCAGAATGGGCCGCTGATCCGTCACTTCGCCGATGCGTGCTTCCATGTCCGCAAAATTGAGCGTGCCCGTCATCATGTACACCAGACCTACGCCAATCAGGTAAAACGTTGCCCCGACAGTACCCATAATCAGGTATTTAAAAGTTGCGGTGAGCGCCTGACGATTAGGTCCCGCGGCGATGATGATATACGTGGCCAGCGACGAAATTTCCATGAACACGAAGACGTTAAAAGCGTCCCCGGTTACCGCTATACCAGCCAGACCCGCCAACGCAATTAACCACGCGGCGTAAAATAGAGCCAGACGATCTGGATCAATTTCCCCGGCCAGACTCGCCCGTCCACACAGCAGTGTGAGCGCTGAAGCGCCGGTAATCACTAACAGGACCAGGGCATTCAATCCATCGATGCGCAATTCGATGCCGAAGGGGGCCGGCCAGGCGCCCATTTCGTACACAATCACCCCGACCGACTGTACCTCCAGGGTCAGCGCCACCGCGATGACAAAAGCCATCACACTGGCGGCCGTGGCTGCCGCCCAGGCGAGGTTGGCGCCACGCAACAGCACCAGCACAGGTGCGGTTAACAACGGCACTACAATCTGCAGCGCCGGCAGTTGGGCAGCCAGACTCACGCGTCGAGATCCTGTCGCTGAGTTTCGTCTTCTTCGATGGTGCCGTAAGCCTCATAGATGCGCACAACAACCGCCAAACCCAGCGCCGTGGTGGAAATCCCCACAACAATTGCTGTGAGAATCAGCACCTGGGGCAGCGGGTTGGAATAAATGGCATCCACACCTGGCTGAATGATGGGAGCTGTACCTCCCTCAACTTTGTCCATGGTGATGTACAGCAGAAACACTGCCGCCTGGAAAATACCCAGACCCAGCAATTTCTTGATCATGTTAGGTTTTGCGATGACGGCATAAAAACCAACCATCAACAGCACCGCAAACACCCAATAGTTAAACAGCCCGAGCAGTTCCACCTACAAACCCCGCGCAGCAAAGGCGTGATAAATAGCCAGCAGAACACTGGCAACGGTGATACCCACGCCCAGTTCGATGGCGATAATGCCCCACTGCTGGCCTTTCACCGGGTCGCTTGCAAGCACGCTGTATTCGAGGAAATTTCCCCCCAGCAGCATATTAGCCACCCCGACACCGCCGTACAGCAAGGCACCGCTGCCCATCAACACCATTAACAAGCGCGGCGACAGGATCGTGTAAGCTTCCCGCTCTCCCTCAATCAGGGCAAACAGAATCAACCCAGCGGCAAAAATAGCGCCAGCCTGAAACCCACCACCCGGACCGTATTCGCCATGGAATTGGACATACAGGGCAAACAGCAGGATAAACGGCACCAGCAGTCGACCGACAACCTGGGGCACAAGATGGTGATTCAGGTGCATGCGACCGCTGCTCAGGTCATCCGCTTTGCGCCGACCCACAGCACCCGGCAGGCCGAGCAGGAATAACACCCCAATCCCGGCGGTTAACACAACAATCACTTCCCCCAGCGTATCGTAAGCCCGATAAGCCCCCAACACGGCTGTCACTACATTAGGAATATCAATCAGTTCCGGTGTTTTTTCCAGATACCAAGGCGCGACATGAGTGTGCACGGGTGCTTGCGGATCACCCAGGCGGGGTTTCTCGAAGGTCGCATAAACCACCACTGCCGTGGTCACGGTCACAACAAACAGGGCCAGTATCCTGCCACCCCGCACATCCTGCTCCTGCGACGGTGTCAGCGCCAGCGCACCCAGCAATAGCACGGTGGAAATGCCTGCACCCACGGCAGCTTCAGTGAGTGCCACATCTGCCGCGTCCAGCACAAAAAAGTTGGCCGCCATGATGAGTGAGAAGATGCCGGTTAACATGACCGCCGTGAACAAATTTTGGGCGCGGACAATGCCGACCGCTATGATCAGCAACAACGTCAGTAGAAAAATGCCAAAAAACACGGTCACGGCTTGAGGTCCTCCGGCAACTCAGCGTCCTGGGGCGTAAAGCCGGACATCAACGCTGCATTTGCCAGCGCGTATGTTGCGGTGGGACCGGTCAACATGAGAAAACCGGCAATGGCGGCCAGTTTGATGCTGGCGAGCGACAAGCCGGCCTGCAACATGATGCCGCCGAGAATCAGCAGCGTACCCAGCGTATCGGTGAGACTGGCGGCATGCATACGTGTATACAGATCCGGCAGGCGCAGCATGCCGATGCCACCCACCAGAACAAAGATACCCCCACCCAGCAGCATGATCCAACTGGCAACGTCCAGCACCTGCGCCATCATGAGCTGTCCTCAACGTCGTCACGAGCATTCTGAAAGAACTGCAATACGGCCAGCACGCCAATAAAATTAATCAACGCATAAGCGAGGGCTAAATCAAGAAAGTCGGGACGGCCGTAGAGAAAAGCCACGACGGACAACAGCAGGACAGTCTTGGTGCCAAACATATTCACCGCCAGCACACGGTCCCACACACTGGGCCCAACAAGAGCCCGCACAATGGCGAGAATCATCGTCGCTAAGATGGCGATGGATGCCGCAATAAACATACGCCTAACCCCCGGTCAACGCAGCCACCCGGCGGTTCATTTCGCCTTCCGCCAGCGCTTCCGCACCTTCTGCCGTCAGACAGTGCACAAACAGTTTACCTTCGTGATCGTCTACCGTGACCGAGCCAGGGGTCAGGGTGATGGCATTGCCGAGAATAGCCTGGCCAACCGCGTCAGCGGGTAGTGCATCAATGCGAATCACTGTCGGACTGATCTGCATCTTCGGGCTCAGGACAATTTTTGCCACCTGCACATTGGCTTTGACAATCTCGTTGGCCAGCCACGCCCAGAACGGCAACAGGCGCGGCACCAGATGCAGGCTGTAGGTGTCCCGGTTGAACAACTCCATGCGCAGAGACAGCACCAATACCAGAAAGCAGGAAAGAACCCCCAGGCTGATCAGCAACGGCTTGTAAAGCCCGCTCCACAGCAGCCAGGCTGACATCCAAACTGTCAGCGTCACAAAGATTCGCATGAAAGCTCTAACTCCCGACCCAAGATACTTGCGCATATTCGCGTGCAACGCGGGCGCTGCACAGACACGAACAAGAGGCACGAATAAATAGCATGTCCAAGCCGGATTATATACCTCGACAGCGTGCAAAGGCAGGTCTGGCCTGGCTTTCCACACTAGAAGGAAGCTGAGGGCGCGATTTGGTCCGGAAAAGGACCTGAGCGTTCCTCACCCGGGGGTTGTCAGCCGCCGGACGAACGTGCTCGGACCGACAGGAGGGCCGCATCCTGCAACAGCGGGTGGGTCGTAGCACGGGCAACTTCGCGACCGGCCTGGGCAGGTGTCATCCCCAGCAAGCGGAGAATACTGTCACAGGTGCGCCCCAGCAGTTCCTGTTGATCACCGCCCTCCAGCATTCGACGCAGCGCAGTCATCATCAAGGCTGCAATCTGTTCAAGCAGCAGACGGTCAACTTCGATGGAGATCTCACCCCTTTCAACCGCCAACTCAATATCTGCGCGCATATAACTGAAAGCAGCGGCTTTTACCGTTGGTCGCCGTTGATATTGTTCCACCAGCACCTGCGCCCAGTTGGGCAGCGCCAGGGCAAAGCGCAACATAGCTGACGTGGCCACAACCACCCGGGTCACCCCGCGCTGCAGATCGTGCATCTGTTCGTCCATGTGCCTGGCAATCTCCAGCGCGATGGCTTCCGAAGCAGCAAAAGCCAACTCATCTTTGTCTTTGAAGTGATTATAAAAGGTGCCGTTGGCCAGACCCGCAATGGCAGTGATTTCGTGAATGCTCGCTTCCGCGATGCCTTTGTCGCCAAACACACTGATGGCGCTGTCGATTAACAGACCGCGGGTCCGGTTGCGTTTATTAGAGCCAATGGCCTGACTGCGGAAATAGTCTTGCATATTGCTCAATATAAAGCGTCGCCAACTATTTGACAAGAAATCCATTTTTGTATTTACTCTCATTTTCGAACATAATCTCACATATTTCTCATTAAGGCAGAATACCGCATGCAAGCGACACCGTTTTCCACTCATGTGCTGATTATCGGCGCCGGACCGGTCGGTATGATCAGCGCACTCAGTCTCGCCCAGGCCGGCGTCCCCTGCATTCTGATCGACAAACGCCTGGACCGGCTCGATGCGCCCAAGGCACACGCCGTCAATCCCCGAACGTTGGAGATCTGCGAGCGCCTGGGTGTCTCCGCCGATGGCATCACCGCAGCCGGCGCCAGCGCAGCGGAAGGTGGCCACGTGCACTTTATGGACACGCTGACAGGTCCGTGTTTCGGCACCCTGCCTTACGAACGGCAGGACGCAGGCGCCCGCGCGTTTACGCCATGGCCACTGGTGAATATTGCGCAGCCGCAATTCGAAGACCATCTGCGAATGCAATTGGCGCGCTGCAACGATGTTTCGTTATTGCGCGGCATGACCGCAACCGATCTGCACGAAACCGATAGCGGCGTGGTAGCCACGCTGAACGGAGCCGGCTGGGGGCACCCGCTGGAGGTAACAGCACGTTACTGCATCGCTGCAGATGGCGCCGGTTCAACAGTACGGAGCAAACTGGGCATCGGTCTGACAGGACCGGAAGCCCTGGCCGACTATATGATGATTCACTTCGAAGCCGACCTGCGCACAATGACGCAGGCACATCCGGGACTGCTGTATTTCTGTCTGTCGCCCACCGCGCGCGGCGCCTTTATCGGGTACGATCGCGCCCGCACCTGGGTTTTCATGCAGGCTTATGATCCGGCCAAGCAGAGCCGGGAAGATTTTGATGACGCCACCTGCCAGACGCTGATTGAAGGGGCTGCGGGCCAGGCCGTGCCAGATTTAACCATCCGCAACGTGAGCCCCTGGACCATGTCCGCGCAGGTTGCCGACCGTTATCGGCAAGGGCGCATCTTTTTAGTCGGCGACGCCGCACATCGCTTCCCGCCAACCGGAGGATTGGGTTTGAACACCGGTGTGGCGGACGCCCAGAACCTGACCTGGAAGCTGATTCAGGTTCTGCAGGAAGTAGCCCCGCCATCACTCCTGGATACCTACGAAACCGAACGCCGCCCGGTCGCGCAGATCAATACCCACCAGAGCCTCACCAATTCCGCCAAAATGCTGCATCTCTACCAGGCGGTATATGGTGCGGAGGCCCAGGACACGCCCGCCCACTACGCAGCCGCTTGTGCGGAGCCCGACGCACCGGCAATCCGCGCCGCTGTCGAAATCCAGCGCCCCCACTTCGACAGCTTCAATCTACAGCTGGGCTACTGCTACACCGCAGAAAATAGCGCGCAGTGCAATGGTGTTGACACCACCAGCGCGCAGGCCGATGACATCGATATCAGCTGTTACGTACCGGTGTTCAAACCCGGTGCATACCTGCCACTGGTCCAACTCACAGACACCCCCTGGCTGCTGGGTTTGTTACCTAACGACCAGTTCAGCCTGGTAACAGGGCCTGCGGGTACGGACTGGCCCGACACGGTGGTCGGAGTGTGGCGCGAAGGCAAAGACTTCAAGCCTGTGCAGCCGTTCTATCAAAGCGCCGCACTCAGCGCTAACGGCGCCCTACTGGTCCGTCCTGATGGCCATATCTGTGCCGTCTGGGCATCCATGCCGAACGACCCGAAGGCCGCCCTTGAACAGGCGCTTAACCAGGCCCGCACAGGCGCCGTTCTCACTCAACAGGAGCGATAATATGGATTTAGGGATTGCAGGCCGGCAGGCCATTGTTTGCGCTTCTTCGCGAGGATTGGGATTCGCCTGCGCTGCCGCTCTGGTCCGGGAAGGCTGCCATGTTTTCATCAACGGCCGGCAGGCTGACACCCTGGAGGATGCCGCTGAAGATCTGCGCAGAAGCGGCAACGCAACCGTTACGCCCGTTGTTGCAAACATCAATACAGCGGAAGGCAGACAATGTCTGCTGAGCACTTGCCCCGCACCGGATATACTGGTGAATAACAATGCCGGACCACCCCCGGGCATTTTCACCCAGTGGGGCAACGACGATTGGCAGGCGGCTCTGGACGCCAACCTGCTCGCGCCAGCCTTCATGATCCAAGGCGTGATCAGCGGCATGCAATCGCGCGGATTCGGTCGCATTGTCAATATCACCTCCGCCATGGTGAAGTCACCTCACGCAGCCATGGGACTGTCTACCGCCGCCCGCAGCGGTCTGACGGCATTGTGCAAGGGTCTTTCCAACGAAGCTGTGGCAGCCAATGTAACCATTAACAATCTGTTGCCGGAAAGATTCGATACCGACCGGCAGAAATTCATGGCCAAACTGATGATGGACCGGCAGGGCTTGAGTTATGCCGAAGCTCGCGACGCCATCGCGGCCACCATCAACGCAAAACGCTTGGGTCGGCCAGAAGAGTTCGGTGACGCCTGCGCCTTTCTGTGCAGCGCCCAGGCCGGCTTTATTTCCGGCCAGAATCTCCAATTGGATGGTGGCTCGTATGCTGGGCTTATATAAACTGGCGTCTCCTCCGCGTTGCAGTTATGTCCGAAGGGCTCTTCTGAACACGGTATGGTGCATGCTGCTGGCAGCGAACATGACCATCAGCGCAGCGGCAGTCGCTGCAGCTCCGGGCCCCCCCAATATTGTGGTCATTCTGGCCGACGACCTGGGCTGGCGCGATGTGGGCTATCACGGCAGCGAAATCAGCACGCCGCATCTGGACGCGCTGGCGGCTGGTGGGGTGATCTTAAATCAATTCCACAGCCAGCCCACTTGCACGCCCACCCGCGCCGCGCTGATGACCGGCAAGTCACCACAGCGTCTGGGTATTTACCGGCAATTTGCCAAAAACAGCACCGAGGGCCTGCCGGTCACCGAGCGCACGCTTGCAGATCACTTACGCCAGGCAGGTTATCAGACCTGGCTCGTGGGTAAGTGGCACCTGGGACACGCACGCCAGGAATTTCACCCCAACGCGCGGGGCTTTGACCATTTTTATGGGCACGTCACCGGTGGTATTGGCTATTGGGACCATGTGCATGGGGGTGGCCTGGACTGGCAGCGCAACGGCACAACCGTGCGCGAAGACGGTTACACAACCGATCTGTTGACGCGCGAAGCGCTGAGCCTGATTGAACAACGTGACCGCAATCGACCGTTTTTCCTGTATGCCAGCTTTAACGCGCCGCATCTGCCTAATGAGGCGCCTGAGAACGCGATTGCGGCTTACGATCATATTGAAGCGCCTTTCCGTCGCGTCCACGCTGCCATGGTCAGCGAGCTGGATCGCGCGATCGGCAGGCTGGTCAGCGTACTCGAGCAGTCTGGCGAGCTGGAGAATACCCTGATCTGGTTTATGAGCGATAACGGTGGGCTGAACCGCGACGTTGCCAGCGCAGGGTTAGTGAGTTGGTCCGAACGGCTGCAGGACTGGTTCGGCAAACCCCTCCCGGTCACTATCCTGGAATTCATACGCACGAACAGCCTGGAAGGCGGCGCCGACAACCATCCGCTGCGCGCCGGTAAAGGATCGGTCTACCAGGGCGGCGCGCGCGTTCCGGCTCTGCTGCACTGGCGAGGCAAACTACCAGTACACCAGGCTGAAGCCATGATGACGGTCCAGGATGTGCTGCCCACCCTGCTGCACGTTACCGGTGCAGAGCTGCCCGCTGATCTGGACGGGCAGAATCTGTGGCCCGCGCTGACCCGACGCGTCAAGCACCACCCCGGCGCCTATCTCACCAGGGGTCAGCGCGGCGATCAGGCCTACTACAAATGGCCCTGGAAACTGGTGGCCTCAGACGAACGTCTGGAACTTTATAACCTGCACGACGACCCTCTGGAAACCACTGACCTGGTGGCCCAGCAGCCCGAGCAGGTCGCGGCAATGGCGCAACAACTGCAAAAGATGCCACGCGCTGAATCACTGCACATTCCACTTTATCAGGTGTTCTGGGATCCCGACTTCTTCGGTGGAGAAGAAGACCGAATGCCCTGGGCAGACGTGATTGAGCCGTCCAGAAACAACGATTAAATACTCACGCAACTAGTCACAGAGAAACACTTATGATTGCTGCAAGCCCAAAGGAATCCGTCGCCACCCAAAGCATCGCTGCTCAAGGCAATGCGCCGGCAGAAACCACCGACCCCAAGCCGGCCATCAAGGTAAAAGGTCTCGCCTATGTTCGAGTCTGTGCTCCGGACCTGGTCAAGGCGGAAGCATTTTTAACCGAATTTGGCCTGCAGGTTGCGCATCGAACGGACGACTCCCTGTTTTTCCGTGGCACTGATCCCGAGCCACCCTGCTACATTCTCACTCGGGGTCGGGGCGGCGTAACGGCACTGGGCTTCAGCACAGACAACGCCGCTGATCTGCAGACGCTGGCGCGTGCGCCGGGCGCCTCCGCCGTGACAACTCTCGATGAACCCAACGGTGGTGAAATGGTGCGCTTGACCGACCCGCAGGGCATGACGATCGAAGTTGTCCATGGTCGTACCGCAGCTGCAGCGTTGGAGCCAGCGCCGATCCAACCTTTTAACATGAACAACCAGTACCACCGCCAGGGTCAATTACCCGGCGTGCGGCGCGGACCTTCGCACGTGAAACGAATCGGCCATCTGGTCCTGGAAAGCGCCGATCCGGGCGCCGTTTACGACTGGTACCACCAACACCTGGGCTTGCGTACTTCAGACGCTGTGCGTCTGCCTGACGGCAGCCCGCAGATGATCTTCTCCAGGCTCGACCGCGGCCAGGAATACGTGGACCATCATGTTGTCGGTTTCCAGTTTGCCATGGACGAAGGCGCACGAGTGCAGCACATCGCCTTTGAAGTCAGCAACCTGGACGACCTGATGGCGGGCCACGAACACCTGAAAAAGCACCGGCGTAAACACATCTGGGGCATTGGCCGACATCTGCTGGGGGGCCAGATTTTCGACTACTGGAAAAGTCCCTGGGGGGTGATCCACGAACACTGGACAGACACCGACCTGCTGAACCAGGATCATCAACCCCAGGACTGCGGCGTTGGCGACGTCAACGACTATTGGGGCCCCAATCCCACGCCGGCATTTATCATCTCACGGTGGAACTGGAAAGCCCTACGTAACGTGGCGCGCCTGTTGCGCTTACGTTTATCCGCCTGAACCGTCTCTGGAGACATATCTATGGGTTTACCCGTCGTCAGGTTTTCACGCAACAATCAAGCAGCGTGCTGGGGGATCCTTCAGGGTGACCACATTGCTGTACTGGACAACTACCCGACGCACAGGGAGTTAATGCGGGCTTACACAGAACATCCGGAACAGTTCAAAGATCAGGCTCAAGAAGTTATCCCAACAAGAGAAGTAACCCTGCTCGCGCCGGTCAGCCAGGATGTCCAGATCTTCTGCCAGGGCCTGAACTACGCCTCGCACCGGGAGGAAGGTGGGATCAGCACCGCCGCCGGGGAAAATCTCATTTTCAGCAAACCACCCGCGTCGATCTGCGGCCCATACGACAACATCGTGCGGCCCAACGGTTGCGAACTGTTGGATTATGAAATCGAGCTTGCGCTGGTAATGAAAGCTGACCTGCCGGCGCACACCCGCGTCAGCCAAGCAACACTCACCGACTACGTGGGCGGCATCACCCTGACCAACGATGTCTCCGCACGTGACCTGATGTTCGGCGCACCTATGCTGCAGTGGTTCAAAGGCAAAGG
>JBCCUW010000035.1:0-15614 GCA_039196385.1 Pseudomonadota bacterium | reverse complement strand
CTGGGCAGTGATGCTGAACAGCGAGGTCGTGCGCGCGATGTTGAGCGCATTGTGGACCTGCGTCTGGCGGGCCCGATGGGTGGCTACGGGCACGCCGTCAACTCACCGCTTGGCTATCCGAAAGATGAACAGAAGGCGGCTCAGCTGGAAGCGGCGATGCAAACGCCATTGGATTATCTCGAAAGTCTGTTAACTGACAGGCGCCCGCTGCTGTTGGGCGAACAAGTCTCAATCGCGGACTGCACTTTGCAAGCGTCGCTACAGTTTGTGCGTTATGTCGAGTGTGATGTGTTCGGTGATCGACCGCTGCTGCGTGCCTGGGACGAACGCTACCGGCAACGCCCTGCGGCCCAGAACGTGCTGCGCTGGTAAACATGGACGCCGCGGAAATACCGCCCGGATTTGCTCTGGAAAGCGGTACCGATCCTGCGGAAGATATGATCGGGCCGTTTTATCTGGCTCGGCTTGAGACAGATATCCATGCGGGAATGCGCGTTGAGCCTCGTCACTGTAATGGTATGGCGTCGGTCCATGGTGGGGTTCTATTGACGTTTGCCGACTTTGCTCTGTGTGCACAGGCGCGCTATCTCAGTGGTGACCGGCATATTGTCACGGTGAGTTTAAACAGTGAGTTTCTGGACACTGCGCCAGTGGGTGCCTGGCTCTCTACCACCGGCGAGGTCAGCCGCCGCACCGGTCGTCTGGTTTTTGTCCGCGGCATGATTCATCACGAGGGTACGCCTGTGCTAGCCTACTCAGGGATTGGCAAGCGGATCAAATAGATGACATCCACGGCGAATTCTGATGCGCTGCGCAAGCGCGCCCTGCGCGTTCTACCCAATGGCAACACCCGTAGTGCGGTCTGGTATGACCCGTATCCCATGTACGTGGAGCGCGGCTCGGGCAGTCGTATTCAGGACGTTGACGGGCGTGAATATCTCGACCTTGCCAACAATCTTGGTGTGTTGATTCACGGTCATGCTTACCCTGCCATTGTTGAAGCCGTGTCCCGTCAGGCTGCAGCCGGCAGTTGTTTTGCGCTGCCAACCAGCAGCGAAATTGAGTTGGCGGAGCTGCTCGTGGAACGGGTTGATACCTTTGAACGCGTACGTTTTATCAATACCGGCTCCGAAGCGGTTGCGCTCGCCATCAAGGCCGCTCGCGCTTTTACCGGCAAAACCAGAATTGTGAAGCTTGAAGGCGTCTATCACGGCTCCTACGATTACGCTGAGATCAGTAACTATTCAACCCCGGAAAACTGGGGTAATGCGCCACAGGCGGTGGCTACCGTACCGGCAACCCCGTTTGGGGTGTTGGAGTCGGTGCTGGTGACGGCAGCCAACGATGTCAACATGCTGCAGCAGCTGCTCATCCAACACGACGATATTGCCGCGGTCATCGTCGATCCTGTGCCCCCCCGTTGTGGCATGCAGCCCCTCTCGGCAGAGTTCATCAAGGCGCTGCGTCAGCTCACGCGAGCTGCGGGTGCATTGCTGATTTATGATGAAGTGATCGCCTTGAGATTCGGTTACCACGGTGCACAGGGACGTTATGGGGGCGAGCCGGACCTGACGGCGTTAGGTAAAATTATTGGCGGCGGTTATCCGGTGGGTGCGGTAGCGGGCCGCGCGGAGGTGATGGATGCCACCGCCAAGGCAGTGTCCAGCAGCGGCACTTTTACTGCAAACCCGGTGACCATGGTGGCCGGTTTGGCCTGTATGCAGACTATGACGCGGGCGGCGTATGCCTTTCTCGATGATCTGGGTGTGCGTCTGCGCAGCGCGTGCACGCAGCTCATTGAAAAGTACGAAGTATCCATGCAGGTGGCTGGGACGGGCAGCATGTTCAGTATCTACTTTCACAAGCGCCCTATCAGCGACTATCGCAGCTACTTCAAACAACCCGCTGAGGTGGCTGCTACACAGCGTTTTCATCAACAGATGTTGGCCGGTGGAGTATTGATTGCGCCGACCGCCACCTGTTTTCTCTCCACGGTGATAACGGCTGAGGATGAGACCCTGTTTCTGCAGGCGTTTGAGCATGCGGTACAGGATTATGCCAAGACCTGATCGTCTGGGATGGTGGCTGGTGGGCACGCTGGGCCTGATGGCGTTGGCGCTTGTGGTAGTTACAGCTTTACTGCGACCGGTGCAATCCGGAACGATAACAGCGCCGGTTGCAGCACCGGTACAAATCAGTTTCGACAAGCGCGCGCGACCCTATGTACAGGCTGAATCTTTTGCAGACGCCTTTTTTGCCCAGGGATGGCTGCACGCCAGAGATCGGCTGTGGCAGATGGAATTGTTTCGACGCGCCGGTAAAGGACGGCTGGCCCAGTTGTTGGGACCCAGTGCATTATCTACTGATATTGAGATGTGGCGCAGCGGTGTACCTGCATTGGCCGAACGCTTGCAAGCCGTCGCCAGCGATGAACTGAGAATGCTGGTGGCGCACTATGTTGCGGGGGTGAACAGCTGGATTACCGCGCAGCGTGTTCCCCCGGTTGAATTCATGCTGCTGGGTAGCGACATTGCGCCATGGAACAGCGCAGACGTGTTTGCGCTGGGTGCGCTGATGGCGTACCAGTCGGGTAACAATCGAACCAACGAGTTGGTGCGCCTGGCGCTGGTGCAGAAGCTGGGAATTGATCGAGCCGGCATCTTTTTTCCTCGTGAGTTCACTGATCAACCAAGCGGCAGTGAGCTGTTTGCCGCGCGGACCAATACTTCTGAATTCATAGATGATGAATTCAGCCTGCTACAGGCTATGGTCAAAGCCGAGCTGACCCACGCCGCTACCAATCCCTTGTTCAGCGCCCCGGCCATGGGCAGCAACAGCTGGGCGGTTGCCGCCCATCTTACGGATTCCGGCAACGCGTTGTTTGCCTTCGACTCGCACGATGAACTGGGTTTGCCTAACCTGACCTATGACGTGCATCTGTTTGTCGGCGAGCAGCAGATTCGTGGCGCCTCGGTGCCCGGACTGTTAGGGGTGATTAACGGCTTCAACGAATTTTTAGCCTGGGGCTTCACCAACATCGGTGACTCGCAGGACTTGTATATTGAAACGGTTGATCCGGCCAATTCATTGCGTTTTCTGGGGCGTGATGGCTGGTACGAAGCCAGGATGGAGACGACGGAAATACCAGTGCAGGGTGCTCCTGCACACGCCTTGAGCATCGTGTATACCGAGAACGGCCGGCTTGTCAGTGAACAGCCTCCGATCTCCATGCGCTGGGCACCGCTGGAGCCTCACACGGATGGCCTGGATGCCTTGCTGCAATTGAATCGCGCAACTTCTTTTGCCGCGTTTAATCAGGCGATGGACAAATTTGTTGCGCCCAGTGCCAACGTCACCTACGCGGATGTGACCGGGCGCGTGGCGCAACGGAGCATTGGGCTGTTACCCCTGCGGGGCGCGGGTGCAGGGTTGCTGCCGCAGAACGGCGCAGCGCCGGATACTGCCTGGCAGCGTATGTTGGCTGCACGTGAATTACCGCGACTGGACCTGCCACAGCAGGATTATGTTTACGCGGCAAATCAGCCGTTTCATGCGCAGGGCACTTCTCAGCAGCCTTCTCAGAAACCTTCTCAGATTCCTTCTCAGATACCTTCTCAGATAGGGAGGGGCGCATTGGTGTCCGCGGATAACGCGCCGGGCTACCGTGTTGAGCGGATTGGCCGGATGCTGCGCCAGCAGCGACTTCATTCAGTGACGACCATGCAGGCGTTGCAGAATGATCATTTCAACCCGCAGGCGCGTAAGGTCCTGCCCGCGATGCTGATTACCATGGGCACAAAACCCCAGGGCGCGCTTGCAGAACAGGTGATGGCCATGCTCCAAGTCTGGTTGCGCCAACCGCTGGACACTGCTGATGCGCCCGAGCCTCTGATCTTTCACGTCTGGTATCAGCACCTGATCGAAACCCTGTTCCGGGAACCCCTGGGCGAACCGCTTTACAGAAGGTTGTTAGCTCGGAGTTATTTGTTAAATGAAGCGGTAGACAAACACCTCTTGAATGGAAGCACTAACGGTTGGCCGATAAAGGCCGCGCTCATAAACAGTTTTAGCCGCACTCTCGAGCAACTGAGCAGCGAGCATGGCACGGATCCACGCTTATGGCGTTGGGGTGACCATCATCAGCTTCATCTCACGCACACCATGAGCGGCGCATTTGCGGGTAGTCAATTACTATTCGACCGCAGCATGGGCGAAGCATCCGGGGGGAATGCAACGGTGGGCAGGGCCAGGTTTGATCACCGGGCACCCTTTCGGGTCAGTGGGGGCGCCACCAGTAGAATGGTGCTGGAGATGTCGCAGCCGATTCAGGCTTATATGATCATGCCCGGTGGACAATCCGGTCGCCCATCGAGCCAGTATTATAATGATCAGTCCCAGGCATGGCTGAGCGGCGCCTACGACGATGTTTCAGAACCGCCCGCTGCGCCCGCTTCTGTTGTACACCTGATGCCAGGCCAATATCAGGCAGAGGTGCCGAAATAGTCAGCGAGGTGATCAATCAGCGCGCGCACTCGTCGGGTCAGATGTCGGTTCAACGGGTACAGCGCATACAAGCCAAACTCAGTACTCCGGAAGTCGCTGAGTAACGGCGCCAGTCTGCCTGCCGCCAGATGCTCGCTCACCACGTATTGTGGACAGCGCGCAATGCCCAGCCCAGCCAGGGCAAAGCGTGCCAGCGCTGCGGGGGCGTTGGCGCGCAGGCGTCCCTGTACTTTGACGCGAATAGTTTCCGTGGCATGTTGAAACTGCCAGGTTCGGGCGATGTCCTGATTATCGTCCAGCAGACACTCATGATCTGTCAGGTCGCGGGGGTGTTGCGGATAGCCGTGTTTGCTTAAGTACTCGGGGGCAGCACAGACAATCAGCGGCATTGCAGCCAACTGGCGGGCCATGAGCGTAGAGTCACGCAGCGTGCCCACGCGCACTGCCAGGTCCAGGCCTTCGTCAACCAGCGAGATGTGTCGATCGGAAAGCGATAGATCAATTTCCACTTCCGGATGCGATTGCGTAAATGGCGCCAGCGCTTCAACCAGGCGCGTGCTGCCAAAACCGGTCGGGGCGGTGATGCGAATCGGGCCGGCCAAAGCGGTTTGGCGTTCTCGCACGGACAGTTCCAACTCGTCGACTTGCTCAACAATGGCGCGGCACTGGTGCAGATAGCTGCGGCCGGCGTCGGTCAGTGTGACACTGCGGGTGGTGCGATTGAGCAGCTGAGTATCGAGTCGCTCCTCCAGCTGTCTGACGTATTTGCTGACCAGTTTGGTCGACACGCCCAGGCGCCTTGCGGCAGCGGTAAAACTGCCTTCTTTGGCCACTGCGGCGAACGCCCGCATATTTTCCAGTCTGTCCATCGGAATCCAGGGACCACACTATTATGAACGAAATGAACATTATAATTGTATGAAAATGGATATTATCGTCGATATGGGTATCTGGCAAAGTGTGCTTCATCCGGACATCACACCGGATGCCACTCTTAAAACTTGAACAGGAGCGAACCCATGTCAAACCCCATTCGAATTTATCGCCACCCACTATCGGGTCACTCACACCGCGTCGAGTTGTTCGCCAGCCTGTTGGGCCTCGAATACACGCTACAGGACGTTGATCTGGCAAGTGGCGAACATCAGCAGGCTGCTTTTCTGGCGTTGAATCCAGCGGGCCAGGTGCCGGTTATTGAACATAACGACGCACACATCGCTGACGCCAATGCCATCCTGGTTTATCTGGGTCAGCTGTTTGCGCCTGATTGGTTGGGACAGACACCCCTCGAAACTGCGCAGATCCAACAGTTTTTATCCATGGCTGCCGGTGAGATTGCTAGTGGCCCTGCAGCGGCCCGATTGATTACTGTGTTTGGTGCCAAGCTGGATGTTGAGCGCGCTTCGCAGGTGGCAGAAATTGCCTTCAAGCGGCTGGAAACGCATCTGCAAACCCGGCGATGGCTGGTGGGCAACAGACCCACGATTGCAGATGTCGCGATCTACAGTTACGCGGCACACGCACCGGAAGGTAACGTGTCTCTCGATCCTTATCCCAATACTCGAGCCTGGTTGCAGCGTATTGAGGCACTGCCGGGTTTTGTGCCGATGCAGGCAACCCGAGTTGGTCTGGCGGCCTGACTTCCGCCAGTTGAACGCCTGACCAATCTAATCAGGAGCAGAACATGCAAGCACAACAAGAGAAACAAGAGAAACAGGAGAAACAGGAGAAACAGGAGAAACAGGAGAAACAGGAGAAACAGGCGGCCGCGACATCACCGTTTCACACGGGTGAACAAATGGTGCAACAGCGGCTGGGTGTTCGCGAGGTGGAAAATTGGGCACGCCAAGTTGTGCGTGACCATATGCCTGAACAGCATCGACAGTTTTATACGGAACTGCCCTTTATTGTGGCGGCGGCCCGGGATGCGCAGCAACGTCCCTGGGTGACGCTTCTGGAGGGTAACGCCGCACCCGTGGATAACTCATCGGCGCAGGTGCCACACCAGTTTATTAATTCGCCCGACCCCCAGCACCTGGTGCTGCACAGCAGGCCGGTTGAAGGTGACGCATTGGAACATGCGTTTTTGCCTGAAGCTGATGTTGGCCTGTTGGGTATTGAGTTGTCGAGCCGGCGGCGCAACCGGGTGAACGGGCGAGTCGCTGAACGTGCAGATGATGCAATCTCTTTTCAGGTGGATCAGTCTTTTGGTAACTGCCCGCAATACATCAGCGAGCGCACCTGGCAGCGCGTGCCACGCTCAACACCGGGTACGCCGCAGCGGTCTGCTCAGTTGACCTCAGCGCAGGTGGACTGGGTAGGGTCAGCGGATACCTTCTTTATTGCCACCGGTTATCGCGGGGATGGCGCCAGCGCCACTTACGGCATGGATGCGTCACACCGCGGTGGCGAGCCGGGTTTTGTGCGGGTGCTTGATGCCGGGCATCTGCAGTTTCCCGATTATGCGGGTAACAACCATTTCAACACCATTGGCAATCTGGTGCTGGATGCGCGCGCTGGCCTGCTGTTCGTAGATTTTAGCCGGGGTAGCCTGCTGCAGCTGAGCGGCACGGTTGAGATTGATTGGGATTCTCCGGCGCTGCAACAGTTCCCCGGTGCCCGGCGTCTACTGACGCTGAAAATTACAGCGGTGGTCGAGCTGCCTGAGGTACTTGGGTTGCGCTGGCACGTGCCGGTCCAGGATGGCCAATCGCTGCGCTTGCTGGATAGAAGGCGTCAAAGCGCTGATGTGACCTCCTTTTTGTTTGCGCCGGCTGACGGACAACTACCACAGGGTTTTGTCGCAGGTCAGCATCTGCCGCTGGCGGTTGCCACCGCTGATGGTGTGGTAGCGCGCCGAACCTATTCACTGTCTAACCGTCCGACTGATCCGTATTACCGCATCAGTGTAAAACGTGAGCCACACGGAGAGGTTTCCCGGTTTCTCCACGACGTTTTGCAGCCCGGCAGCGTTGTGCACGCTGATGTCCCTGATGGAGAGTTTGTGCTACCTGATGATGACAAGCCGGTGGTATTGCTCAGTGCCGGCGTTGGCGTCACACCCATGGTGAGCATGCTGCACGCGGCGGTCAGCGATTCACGCGAGCGACCCGTTTGGTTTGTGCATGCGGCACGTGACGGTGAGCATCACCCTCTGGCTGGGGAGGTGCGTCGTCTGGCTGACTCTCATGAACAGGTATCTGTGCAGGTTGCTTATAGCCAGCCCCGGCACAACGACCGGATCGGTCATCACTACGATTATGCCGGTCGGATAGATCAGCAGGTAATCTCCAACCTGGTTGCGCGGGTGCAACGCGCGGATGCACGCTACTTTATGTGTGGTCCATCTGGCTTTATGGCACAAATGCAGACTTATCTGAGCGAAGCTGGGGTAGCGCCGGCGCAGATTTACTATGAGAACTTTGGTGCAGCTGGTGGTGCTTAAAAAACCGGCATGCCTGATTTTTTCTCTAACGAATGTTTTACGCGATACCCGATGTCATGTTAGAGTCCTGCCCAGCTTTACCTGATCGCCCTCCAATATCGATCAGGTGTATGGCTGAAAGCCCTGGAAAACACTCTTCCAGGGCTTTTCTTTTTCCGCTGCTCTTGCGGAAAGGAAGCCCGACTTGTTTCGGCGCGCTATCAATGCTTAGCTTCGCGCTGCCCGATTAATTGATGGAAGTGACCTCATGGCCGAACAACAACAACTACTCGTCAACAAAAATGATCTCAGCGATGTGCGCTGGCAAGCGTCATCAACCCCGGACCTGAACGAGGGTCAGATTCTGGTGAAGGTGACTCACTTTGCGCTGACTGCAAACAACATCACCTATGCTGTGGCCGGTGAGAGTATGGGTTATTGGCAGTTTTTTCCGACCGAAGAAGGGTGGGGGCGTGTGCCCGTATGGGGCTTTGGTGACGTGATTGAGTCACGCCATCCTCAGGTCGAAGTGGGCCAACGACTGTACGGCTATTATCCGGCAGGCAGTCACCTGGTGATTGATGCCGAGCGGGTGAATGCCCAGGGTCTGGTCGATGCGGCACCGCACCGTGCGGCGTTGCCCAAGGTCTACAATCAGTACAGCCATGCCGCAGCGCAGGATGCCAGCCATGAGGCGGCAGAAATGTTGTACCGCCCGTTGTACATGACCTCTTTTGTTCTCGATGATTTTGTCAGCAGCGAACAGTTTTTTGGTGCTGAGCAGGTCATCCTGACCAGTGCGTCCAGTAAAACTTCTCTGGGACTTGCCTTTCTCCTGCATCAGCGCCAGCAGTGCCGGGTGATTGGCCTGACTTCTCCCAAAAACACAGCTTTTGTCGAATCTCTGGGCTGTTACGACGAGGTTGTGGAATATGATCAAGTGACCACACTGGATCCGGACAAGGCGACTGTGGTGGTGGACATGGCCGGCAATGGCACGGCGCTGGCGGCAATTCATAACCACTTTGCAGATCAGCTGAAATACTCCTGCCTGGTCGGTGCGACCCATTGGGATGCTCGAGCGGGAGCCCGGGAGATGGCGGGACCGGAACCGAAACTGTTTTTTGCCCCGGATCATATTGTCCGTCGCACCGAAGAGTGGGGTGGGGAAGGATTCCAACAGCGCTTCCAGGGCGCCTGGGATAGTTTTGTCAGTGCGGCTGCAGACTGGGTTCAGATTGAGCAGGTAGAGGGTGCGTCAGCAGTGGGTGATTTTTACCTGGAACTGCTGGGTGATCGAGTACAGCCCAGCCGCGGCTACATCCTCTCCCTTTAACGCTCTGAGGCTGCTTGTCGCAAACGCATCACCCCACGGGTGATACCCGGTAGCAGCAGCACCAGCAGAGCAATGCTCAGAATATTGGCGGTCAATGGTCGTTCCCACAGGAACGACCAGCTGTTGTCGTAAATCAATAGCGCACGGGCCAGATTTTCTTCGATGAGTCCTCCCAGAATAAATCCCAGGATCATTGGCGCCATGGGAAATTCCAGCAGACGGAGAATAACAGCCGCCAGGGCAAACCCGACCATCATGTAAATATCGAATGTGTTGAAGCTGACGAGATACACACCAATCAACGAGAAAAACAGGATAAGCGGCAGCAACAGGGGCTTGGGCACGGCGAGGATTCGCGCAATATAGGGAATCAGCGGCAGATTGAGCAGCAACAAAAAAGCGTTACCCAACCACATCGAGACGATAACAGACCAGAAAACGGCCGGTTCACTGACATACAGCATTGGCCCTGGCTGGATACCGTATGCAATCAAAGCGCCCAGCATGATGGCTGTGGTACCGGAACCTGGTAAGCCCAGGGTCAGCAGAGGTACAAACGATCCAGTGGCGGCAGCGTTGTTAGCCGCTTCAGGGGCTGCCAGCCCGCGGACGGAACCGTGACCGAAAGATTTTCTTTGGGTGGCATTGGCAAGGCGCTGCTCCGTTCCGTAAGCCAGGAAACTGGCGATCGTGGCGCCTGCACCCGGCAGTAGACCGATGATAAATCCCAATAGCGAAGAACGCGCGACTGGCATGGCCATCAGCCTGGCTTCCCCTTTAGCCAGCTGCATGTCTCCCAGCTGCTGGTCAAAGGTGGAGTCGGTTTCTGCCTCCGTGTTCCGCGGTGTGCGCAGTATGGATAACAACGCCTCAGCCAGAGCAAAGGTGGCCATCACCAGCAGCAGGAAAGAAATGCCATCTATCAGGTCAATTTGACCCAGGGTAAATCGCGGTATGCCCTGAGTTTGGTCGGCGCCCACCGTCGACAACATTAAGCCAACAACCGTCATCAGCAGCGCTTTCAACATCCCCCCGCCGGCAAAAGCAGCGACGCAAATCAGGCCCAGCAACATCAGTGCAAAGTAGACGCTGGATTGAAAGGCCAAAGACAGACGTGCCAGTGATGGGGCTGAGGTAAGCAGCAACAGGGCGCCGATGATGCCGCCGCTGAAGGACGCCAGAGCGGCAATTTTCAGGGCCTTGGCTGCCTTACCCTGTTGAGCCAGCGGAAAGCCGTCAAATGCGGTTGGGACTGTTGAAGCCACCCCGGGTGCGTTGATCAGGATAGAAGAAGTGGAACCGCCAAAAATGGCGCCGTAGTAGACTGCCGCCATCATGATAATGCCGCTGGCAGGCTCCAGCGTACCGGCGATGGGAATCATCAGCGCAATCGCGGTCATCGGCCCGAGCCCGGGTAACATGCCAATAAACGTCCCGGCAAGGCAGCCGCCGAATAACAGCAGAATGTTCTGCAGCGACAGTGCTGTTGCTAGCCCTATTTGAATGCCATCCAGCATAGTTCAGTCCACCTGAACAAAAGCTGGCCACGGCTGCAGGTGCACCTGCAGCAACCAGCTCATCAACAGCCAGAACAGCAACGACGTGCTGCTGGCAAGGATCAAAACGCGTAACCAGCGTCGTTCACCCAGCAGGGCAAAGCCACCACTTAAGAACAGCGCAGAAGACAGCAGAAAGCCCAGCGGTCGCAGGCTCCACCCGTAGGCAATCATCAACGCGAGACAGCCGGCCAGTCGCCCCCAGCGAAGAGTGCGCAATTGCGCAAAAGACAGGCCGGTGGCGCGCTGGCCGGGCACAATCAGCAACAGGCTCGCCAAGATGACACCGGCGGCGCTCAAAAAGTGGGGTAACGTGCCTGCTGTAAATAACTGTCCGGCGGCGCCCGGCAAGGCAGGAATATCGCGGGCCAACCATCCGTAGCTAAAGCTGAACAGCAACAGCAGCAAGGCCCCGCAGCGGGTTGGGTGGCGCAGATAGGCAATGACTTGATGCATCTTTTCAGCTCCTCGGCGAGGTAGGTTACTGCAGCAGCCCAAGGTCGGCTAACAAAGTTGCCAACATGTTTTCCTGAGTTTCCAGCAACTGGGTAAACTCGGCGCCTGGACGGTACAGATCCACCCAGCCATAGCGCTCGCGCACTTCCTGCCAGGCGGGCGTTGCGTACATGGTAGCGAACAGATGCTGTAGATCCCGCAGGCGCGCGTCACTGGTGCCGGGAGCCGCAAAAAAACCGCGCCAGTTGACAAATTCAGCACCCGGCGCGCCCGCTTCGTTGCAGGTGGGTACCTGGGGTGCCTGGCTGATGCGCTGAGCCGCGGCAATACACAAAATTCTTACCCAGCCCTGTTGGGCGAGATCAACCACCTCTCCGTATCCGGACGAGAGCACCTTAACCTCCCCGGATAGCAGGCCGGCCATGGCCTTGCCGCCGGCATCGTACGGGATGTATTTCACCTGCTGTGGGTCCCCGCCGCCGGCTTGGATCAGTTGGGCTGCAAATATGTGGTCGGTGCCGCCGCTGACGGAGCCTCCGCCAATGGCCAGCTTGCGGGGTTGTCGCTGCTGGTCCTGTAAAAATGCGCGCAGATTCTGATAAGGGCTGCGCGTGCGTACGGCCAACACCGAAAAATCGCCGATGACGCTGGCCACCGGGGTCAGATCACGGAACGACTGCGGAAACACTTTCTGCAGGGCGCGCACGACGATGGGGGTAGAATTAACCATCAACATATCAGGGTCTGCTGTCTCAATCAGATGGGCAATGCCTTTCGCGCCCCCACCGCCAGACAGGTTTTCGTAGCTGATGCTGTCCACAAGCCCTGAGCGGCTGAAAGCCTCGCCGATGCCCCGGGCAGTGCGATCCCAACCACCACCGGCAGCACCCGGGATCAGCAGATGCAATCTTTCTATGGTGGGGGTGGCCGGGCCGGCCGGTGGCGCTGCGAGCAGCGTTGCATGGCTGCTGACCAGAAGACTGACGCAGAGAAGGCGGCACAGGATGTTCATGCAGCAATCGACAAAATTTGTTTGAATGTGAGTGAACGCAGCTCAAGTCTGGTACATATGCTCAACTTTCCGCAACCCCCGAAAGAATACGGCCAAGTGTTTCTTGAGGATACTGACCGGCCGTTGCCTGATAATCCGGCTAAGAGTACCCGCTATGCGCTGTTTACGACCATTGCCAAAGGCGGTAAGTCACTGATCAAATCCTGCAGAGACCTGCACCTGTCGCGGGTGGTCTGCTACAAGACCCTGAAGCCGGAATTTGCCGACGATGAAATTGAGCAACGCCGGCTGCTGCGGGAAGCTCGGGTTTCAGCGATGCTGCAACACCCCAACACCGTACCGACCTACGAAATTGGCCGGGATAATCGTGGCCACCTGTACTTCACCATGAAACTGGTCCACGGCTACACCCTGCGGGAGATCTTCGACTATCGTGAGCGTTATGATCTCACCCAGTTGGTCGATGTGGTTGTACAGATTGGCCACGCGCTGGAATATGCCCACACGCATGGTGTTGCGCATCGTGATATTAAGCCGGAGAACATTCTGGTGGGCCCTTATGGCGAGGTTTTGTTGCTCGATTGGGGGCTGGCCAAGGTCTGGGCCAAAGACGGTAGCGGAAGCAGCGCGCTGGCTCAGAAAGAGGTGCAGGACAAAACCCACGAACAAGCGCCTGATGAAGATATGGCGATTACGCAGCGCGGCCAGTTGCAGGGCACTGTGGTCTACATGTCCCCTGAACAGATACGTAAAGACCCGCAGATCAGCACGCAGACTGATATCTACAGCCTGGGCGCGGTGTTGTACGAACTGCTGTGTGGCGTGACCCCGCATCAGGGCGAAAAAGTCCATCAGGTCATCACCAGTATTCAGCAGGACGAGCCGGCTTTGCCGAGCACGCTCAGCAATCACCGTGTGCCTGCACTACTGGAAGACGTGGCCATGCAATGCCTGCGCAAAGACCCTGCCCAACGCCTGGCAACCATCAGCGATATGGTGCGACTCCTGCAGGAAGACTGGCGATCCGAACTGCTTGGCTGAACCGACTCAAGCTTATCCCGATCACCCAGCGGGATGTGCAGATTGGACTACACTAATCAGATGGATCCAATCACTAAAAATGCATGACAATCAATCGCTTAGGTCTGCTTCTGAGCTTGCCTCTCGTGCTCTGGTGCGGGGTGGCCAGTGGCGCCCTGGTGGCCGAGTACCGCTTTGATGCGGACCGCTGGCAGAACGTTTCTGGCGAGGTTCTGGACAGCACCGCGAATGCGCGACACGGCCGCGCGATTGGGCTGTCCACCACGGCTGGTTTGTTGTGCAACAGTGCTGATCTCAGCGCTGCGGGTGAAACGGACTATGTCAGCCTCCCGGCAGATGTTCTGAATGGGCTGAACGACTTCACCCTCATGGTCTGGTATCGATCAACTTACACTGACCGTGAGATGTTCATATCTGCCGCGAACAGTAGCCAGGTACGCGAACTGCAGTGGTTCAAACGTAACGCCACGCGCTGGCAGCCGCGGATCAAAAATACGGCAGACGGTCGGCTGGATGCGAGTAATGTCGCCGATGGTAATTGGCACCACGTGGCCTGGACGCGCAGCGGCGGCAACACCTGTTTATACGTAGACGGCGCGCTGCAGGACTGTAATACCCTCAGTGCGGGCGCTTTGAATGTCGCCACCCTGTTTGTGGGTCAAGAACTGACTGACGTGAGCGGCAGTGTGCGCAACAATCGTGGCGTTCGCGGCACCCTGGATGAGCTGTATGTCTTTGACCAGGCATTAACCGCAACTGAAATCGACAATATCCGCGGTCAGAGCCTGGCCGGTAATAACTGGGATGGGACGCCCCGTCTATGCGACGCGGCAATAGATCCGATTGCCGATTACCGCTTTGATGAACAAAGCTGGTCCGGTGTTGCGGGTGAGGTGCTGGACAGCGGTGCCAACGCTTATCATGGGGTTTCCATCGGTGCGACGGTGGCTGCAGATGGGTTGCTGTGTCGCGCTGGTGATTTTTCTGCGACAGGGACTGAGCACGTCAGTTTGGATGCCGGCGCGTTGGACGGCCTCGGTGACTTTACCTTATCGCTGTGGGGGCGTACTGGCAGTACGGCCAGTTGGCAGACGCTGGTGTCGGGTGCCAATGCGGGCACCACCAATGAACTGGTGATGCTGTTCGACTCGGCGTCGCAGTTTTACCCCGGCATATCCATTACGTTTTTTGCTGATGCTGCAGAGATCTCTTCAGCAACGTTTAACGATAACAACTGGCACCATTTTGTCTGGACCCGGGATACCAGCGCCAACCGCAGTTGTTTCTATCTGGACGGTAATCTGCAGGGCTGCTCAAATCACCCCAGCGCGGCTGACGCTGACCCTTTGCAGATTGACCCTAATGGTTTTGTGCTTGGCCAGGATCAGGACAGCGTGGGTGGTGGCTTTGAAACCAGCCAGGCCTGGAATGGCTTGCTTGATGAACTGCTGGTATTTGATCTAGTACTGAGTGATGCGCTGATTGCACAGATTTTCACCAATCAAAGTGCGGGCGCCAACTGGGATGGAACGGAGCGCACCTGTCAGCTGACTCCACGTGCGGAGTATCGGTTTGATGCCGCCACCTGGAACGGCAACCCGGGCGAAGTGCTGGACAGTGGCGCTGACGCTTTGCATGGCACTGCGAGCCAGGTAAGCCCCGTGACTGGTCTGGTGTGTAACGCGGCAGATTTTTCGGCGGCGGGTACCGCAGACTATGTCAGCCTGGATTATCGGGCTCTGGACGGCTTAACCAACTTTACGGTCAGCTTGTGGGTCAACAGTGCCAATGTGAACAACAAAGCACTGATTTCCGGCGCACGCGCCGGGCAATCCAACGCGCTCATCTACTGGTACAACAATGCCAGTCTGTTTGGCGGTTATGTGGATAACAGCGCCGCTTTTGTCCAAGGTAACAACGTATTTGATGGTCAGTGGCACCATCTGGTGTGGGTACGCAGCGGCACGCAACACTGTCTGTACACCGATGGTGCGTTGCGTGGTTGTGCTACTGGCTCTGGGGTTACGCTGGATGTCGATGCGGGGGGACTGATTCTCGGCCAGGAACAGGACAGCCTCGGCGGGGGTTTTGTCGCCTCCCAGGCGATGACCGGGCTGATGGACGAGTTATTGATCTTTGATCTGGCGTTGGACGCTGCAGGCATCAACAGCATCTATCAGAACCAGCTGGCCGGACTGAACTGGGATGGCACCACTCGCACTTGTCCGGTTGTGGCGGCCAACCGCCTGCAGGTGATTCACGACGGGTCCGGCATTCACTGCGCTG